>NZ_DASWWZ010000421.1:0-17042 GCF_036405755.1 Schlesneria sp. | reverse complement strand
GATAGTATTCACCGAGGTATTCACGATACTGACTCTGATCCGGCGCAAGTTCGATGGCTCGCTTGTAGAACTCGAGAGCTTCGTCTGTCATGGCGGCCTGCCGAAAGAGTTCGCCGACCTGCGACGTGATGAGCGGGTCTTTTGGTTTGGCTGCGGTCAATCGTCGCCAGACAGCAGCAGCGTCGGCTTTTCGCGTTGCCTCGTCACGTGCGGTATCTTTGAGGATCAGACGGCCCCATTCGCGAAGTGTGTCTGGATTGTTCGGTTCGATTTTGTCCAGTTGCTCGTATTGGGCGATCGCCTCTGCATATTTCTGTTCGTACGTCAGTTGGCTGATCAGGGCATTTCGCAGTTCTTTCTTCTTCGGTGCCAGCTTCAGCCCCTTCTCAAGCCACGCCTGGGCTTCGGGGGTGCGGCCCATCCCTGCCAGCAGGCGAGCCAGTCGCGAGACCGCTTCCAGGTCTTCTGGCTTCCGCTTGATCCAGTCTTCGTAGTACGAGACCAGTCCCGACTGGTCGTCTGTTCGCAGGTAAATCGCTTCGATCCGGCGGCGGACTTCCCGGTACAACCAATTGTCGGGGTTCAGTTGTGAGAGAAGTTTTTCAAACTCGTTAATCGCTTCGGGAGCTTTCCCCAATTTGACCTTCAGTTCGGCAGCTTCCATTTCGAACAGCGATTGCCGGTACTTATCCTTCGTCATTTTGGCGAGAGCCTGGAAGCGGGGCAGAGCGGACTCGAACTGGTTCTCTTCCAGCAGCGTCGTGGCGATCTGCTCCTGCACCCGAGCATCATTGGGAAATTGCTTTTCCAGCCGATTCCAGACCTCCAGTGCCTGCTCGGTTTTCTGAGACCGCTGATAGACGCGACCCAGTGCCTGAAAAACGTCCAGCAGGTCGGCCTGAGCGGGCTTGCGCTTGATTGCACGTTCGAGCGCCTCGGCGGCTTTATCGGGTTGCCCGATCAGCACGAGAGATTGACCCAGATAGTAAGACGCCATCGAGTCGCCTGGGGCAGCTTCTTCGGCCTTTCCGAATGCTTCGACTGCAGCTGCGTCTTGACCCCGGAGTGATTCCAGCAGTCCAACGATCATCCAGGCCGGCCCCGCATTTGCCGGTTTGGCCGCCGTTGCCTTCTGTCGATAATCCTGAATCAGTTTTTCGAGTGAGCCCCGTTCCACGTGATAACCATAAACTTTATCCAGGGCCGTGCCACGACGCGGGTTCTTCTCCAGGACTACCACGAAGCGATCAATGATGCCCTTTTCCCGGACCTCGTCTTGATCTGTCTCCTGACCGATTACGGCAGAGACCATCCAATGGCAGCACAGGAAACCGACCAGAACGAGACGCGACCCACCAGAGAAAGTACTGATCACAATGGCCTCCTGTAGATATGATTTCGAGAGCCGCTTCGATCGATTGGACTATTCAAGAAAGAGCAGGGCTGCTCGGGTCCAAATATAAGAGATGGGCCCATGAGCCGGAAATTTTTGTCTGAGGCATTTTGTCTTGCCGTGCTTGCGTTGGGAAGCGATCAACGGCAGAATTTTGCCACACAGCGTTCATGACGCCGGTGCAAGGGCGACTCAGGTCTGTTCACAAACCGAAAGGCACACATGTCGACGACCGCAGAAACGCAGCAATTGTGTGACCAGTTTCGCAGCGATTTCACTAAGCTTCGCGACGAAATTGGTAAGGTGATTGTCGGCAACGAAGACATTATCCGGGGTACACTCATCTGTCTGATCGGTGGCGGCCACGTCCTGCTGGAAGGGGTACCCGGGCTGGGGAAAACGATGCTGGTTCGGACCTTGGCCGATGCTTTGCATCTCAAGTTCAACCGCGTTCAGTTTACCCCCGATCTGATGCCTGCGGATCTGCTGGGGACCAATGTCGTTCTGGAAACGCCTGACAAACAGAAGAAGTTTGAGTTCCAGCAGGGGCCCATCTTTACTAACGTCCTGCTAGCCGACGAAATCAATCGGGCTACGCCGAAAACCCAGTCTGCACTACTGGAAGCGATGCAGGAGCATACCGTCACGATTGCCGGGCAGACCTATAAACTGCCTGAACCGTTCTTTGTGCTGGCCACGCAGAACCCGTTAGAAATGGAAGGGACTTACCCCCTTCCTGAAGCACAGCTCGACCGGTTCTTCAGTAAGCTCATCGTCAAGTTCCCGGATCTGTCAGAACTCGAGACGATCCTGGACCGGACGACAGAAGCAAAAACTCCCCGCGCGGAACCCGTTCTTGTCGGCGAACGGATTCTTGCCATGAGTCAGTTGGCCAGACAGATTCCGATTGCCGACGATGTCCGCCGATATGGAATCTCGCTGATTCTGGCGACGCATCCCGATCATCATGCAGCACCCGAGGTCACCAGGCGATACGTTCGCTACGGCAGCAGTCCGCGTGGAGCCCAGGCCCTGATTCTTGCTGCAAAGATCCTCGCAATTCTCGATGGGCGCTATCATGTTGCGCGAGATGATATCAAGGCGGTCGCGCTGAATGTGCTGCGCCACCGCATCATCCTCAACTTTGAGGGGCAGGCGGAAGGGGTCCAGACTGACACGGTCGTCCAGGGCATTCTGAAAAGCGTCGCAGGATAAGTCCTTACACTTGGCCTCTGAGTGGACGAGCACCCTATCCGGCTACTGTTGGCGGATCTGATTCCAGAACTTCGTTGGACTGCGTTTGCGTGTCTGGTACTCACGCAGATACTGCACGTATTCCGCATCGTGCGGTCGCGTTTCGCCATCGCGATGCGCGTAGACGGTCATGGCTTCAAACGGCAGTGGTTCCACGACGTCGCCATAAACCGTGTTCAAGTCGGCGTCCTTGTCCCAGCCTACGGAGTACAACACAAAGTCGCGAACCCACCCTGGGGGCAAGGGTTCGGCGGGTTCTGCGAAGGCAAGTTGAATCTCGTCCCCTGAACCGGTCACCACCAGCTTGTCATCGCGCTGTGTCAGCAGCGGCAGGACGTCGCCGAAGCGAGTAAAGTTGCCAAACATGGGGGGCCATGCTTCACCTTGAACCAGGTCATGATAGTCGAATTGATCGGGACCATTTCCGGTTGCTGGCCAGGAACGACGGGAGACCCCGCCACGGTCAGAGACGACAGCACGGACCAATTCCAGTTCCGTCTGCTTGAATGTCACCGTTGGGTCGTCAACAGTGAAGAAAACCGCGTCCCAGTAAATCTCCATGGTTGAAACGATCCGCAGGCGATGATCGTCGCCTGTGAACAATCCAGAAAGATCGACGGCGATCGTTTTTGTTTTCCCGCCCGGGAATCCCATGAAGGGCCTGACTTCCTGCCAGACACCCTGTGCGACTGGAACGTAGATCGCCGGAGGGCGAGGTCGTGGCCCCACTGGATTTTGGGAAAACTGGACGCTGAGTGACGTGCATCCCGGATACATCCATCCTGTCAGAAACAGGGTGATCTGCTGTTTGCTGTGGTCACTCGATTCGGGCATTGGACCGAGGTCAAGCTCTAGAAAGTGCTCTTCCGTCAGACCTTGAGCCAGCCGGTGCTCGAACGTTTTCGTGTAGATCGCGTCACGCGTGTCGATCTGCTGCAAGAGATCGCGACCCTGCGGATCGCGAGCGGCAACCGGCCTCAAAGGTTTCTGCACTGTATGAATCTTGGGGGATGCCAGCTCGGCCGGTCCCACTTTTTCATTGGTGTAGATTTCGGTTCCGGCTGGGTGGTCGACGGCGAATAACTTGAACTGATCAAAGTATTCCGCTTCCCACAATTCTGCAGTGACCCGTAACTGGTACTCGCTGTCAACCGATTTCAACTTGGTGCCGTCGATCTTGATGTACTCCCATTCCCGCCAAGGAGCAATGACATGCTCGGCAAACTTCAATCCCAGAGGAGCATTCCAGAGCAGGTCGGTCACGAATTCGAATCGTTCGCCGTTCCACGTGTAGAGGTAGGGGCATGATCCGACGAGAAGCTGTGGGATCGAGAGTTGCTGGTTGGGATTGGGATTCACCACATTGGTCGGAATTCCGTTTGTCCAGAGGACCCGCGCGACATCCGCTCGCTGGTTGGGGCCGAGTCCGAAATGCGTGGTACTCTCCGTCACGATCTTGGACTGGTACCGCGCACCGGCCTTCAACTCCACCAATCCTCCCAGGTTGATGTGGTTGGTCCTCTTGTCGTTGTTTTGCTCTCCGGGTTTGACCTGATATCCGATCAACTGGATCTCTTGCCAGCCGTTCCCTGGATTGTCGGACTCGCGGCACTGACTGGAATAGCCGGTGACCCCCGCAGGCTGTACGGCAAGCAGATCCAGGTCGCCGTCGTGATCGAGATCTCGGACAACAACTCGTGCGGTTCCTGCCAGCCAGTCAGCGGCTGCCCGTGGAACTTCGGTGAATCGGCCCTGTCCATCACCTCGAAAGATGGTCGCATGGGTGGCATCGATCAGAATCGCGTCGGTGGTTCCGTCATTATCAATGTCACCCAGGCTCGCTGCGGTGATCGGACTCGAACCCAGGCTGGATGACTGGACCTTCGTCACCGTACCACCTGGCGAACTACGCGTGGTGGTGGCCGTCGCTCCGTCGGGGCCTGCCGACAAGATGTCCCAGGAAAGGTCACCGTTAAAATCCCCGATGACCAGCGATGTCGCGTTCTTCAGGACAGAGAATTCGTCCAGCGAGTGAAACCGGAGTCGACCATGGCGAATATTCTCGAGCCATCCGGCACCTTCCGAGGTGGCGACCAGCAGATCGACGTCAGCGTCTTTGTCCCAGTCGACGATGGCCAGTCTGGTCACGGCGACGCCATCGGGTGGCAGGATCGACCGTGATGTCGTGTCCTCGAATGTCATGTTTCCCCGGTTCGAGAAAATGCGAACACCGGTTGCTGTTGCTGCGACGAGATCCAGATCCCCGTCGTTGTCGACATCCACCACACATGCGGCAGTGACATCTTTGACACCCTCAAACGCGTCGCCTGCGGCTCGTGGGACGAGAGATCGACGCTCCGATTGAGGTTCTTTTTTATTCTCGAATAGCTTCAGCCCGGCAGCACCGTACAGGATCACATCCGGGTCAGCCGTGTGAGTCAGTCGGCTCAGGCGGTATTCGTGTTTGAGGGCGTCTGCGGGTTGCTGTTCGGTAGGGAAGTTTTTGACCTCCTGGTCGACATCATCATCGAAGTCGTAAGCGAGGATTCCCGAGTAGTCTCCACCCGTTTCGGATGTCGCCAATTGGTCCCACGTTTGCCCGTCACGGTTTCTCTGCCAGATGACGATGTGGCTATCCAGCAGGACCATCAGATCCGGGTCGCCATTCAGATCGAAGTCAGCGACGGCCGCATCGCGACTTCCCGCTGCCTGCAGGTCCTTTCTTTGATCGGCCATCGGTTGAAAACGTACAGCGTTTGGAAGCGGGCCATTGGGCTCGGGCAGGTCTGCACGATCCTGGAAATCTTTGCCGAAGTCGAGCAGCAAATACTCCAGCGAGTCCAGTGCGACGAACCGCTTGTCGCGCGCCGCTTCGGAGATAATCAGGTTGCGGAAGATGGTCATTGACCGTTGAGCAACCTGCCAATTCCCTTCCTGCGCTGCCGTTGCAGACTTTTCCAGAATGTCGTTCAAATCGATGCGCGTATTCGTCTTGATCGTTTCAACGAAGGGGGCGATCGTCTCCTGCACACGTTTCACCTCGCTCGCGAATTCCGGATCCCGGCGTTGCATAAGCGTCGGCAGCCAGTCTTTGATGACGAAAAGGTTATTCGACTCTTTCTGATAGACAGTACGGAGTGCATTGAATCCTTCCTCACCCAACTGTTCACCCGGAAGGACCTGGCTCAGCGCGAACAGGTCGTAGAAGGGGCCGACCGATCCCGGATTGAGACGAATCGCTTCCCGCAGTTCCTGCAGCGCAGTCTCGTTCTGATCCTGTTTGAGTGCGACCCTGGCTGCAATGAGGGGACCGATGAACGAGTCGGGGTCTGCACCGCGGAAGCTTTTGATTGCTTCATCGGCCAGGGTAGAAGCCTGTGCGAATCGCTGAGGATCGCGATGCTTGTCGAGTGCGTCGAGTGCCAACTGACGGCTGATCGCCAGGTTACGCGGCCCAAAGGGATCCGCTGGAAGCAACTGAATGATTTCCGTTAACGCCGCATCGGCTTGTGCAAACTCGTGGTTTTCCAGATTGCCAAGCGAACGATTTCGCAGTTCGGACAACTTGATCGAGTCGTCGCGACTGAGCTTGACGGTCTCAGGCGGTGGGGGATCGACACCGGGGCTCCGATCGAGTTGAGGTGCGATGGCAAGCCACGCCACCGCCAGCAGCGACGCAGCGACTCCGGTGAGCAGAAAGGGGAGCAACCACAACGTGTTCTTGTTTCGCGCCGGAGGAGTGTCCATAGCGTCGCTTCTTGGCTGAGGAGAGGAATTTCTCGAAATTATGAGAAATTATGAACAGAGTAGGAAGTCGATCACAGTGATGCCAGTTCACCCTGGATTCGCCCTCTTTCCGGGGAATCTACTTCAGCCTCGAGGCAAGGAAAGGAAGTATAAACGGAAATAGATGTCTTGTTCGGACGGGGGGAGTCACGGCATAATGGCCGCGACCGAAGGGAACGTTCAGTCGGCGTTGACGGTTGTCCCCTGACAGGCTTTGTTCAGGCGTGGCCGAGTTCGGTGAGACAGCGTGTATCAACCAGGGCGTGGCGCAGAGAGTATTGCGGAGAATTCACTGAATGTCGTTTCAACGGACCTCACAAGAAGAGAACCTCAGGTCACTGGTTTGCCGTCGCGACTTGCTGAAGGTGGGGCCGCTCGCGCTGTCTGCTTCTGTGCTGCCGGGACTTCTGACCGGGACATCCCACGCATCGTTTGCTCCTTCGCCGACAGCCAAGGCCAAGTCCGTCATTTTTCTGTGGATGGGGGGCGGCGTCACGCACCTGGACTCGCTCGATCCAAAACCGGACGCGCCCGAGCAGATTCGGGGGACCTTGTCGACGATTTCCACGGCGACCCCCGGCGTTCACTTTTCCGAAGTCTGTCCCAACCTGGCGGCGATTTCGAACGACTTGTGTACCGTTCGGTCCTTCTCGCACGACAGTGACGACCATCTCCTGAGTCAGGTCTACACGCTCTCGGGGCGCAAGGTCACGCAGGCGCAGTTGTTTACCGAACCGAATATTGGTGCGATCGTCCAATATCTGCTGGGACCTCGAAACGGCCTTCCCGGCTACATCGCTGTCCCGGGGATCACTCGGCCAGGACCACCCCCACATAACTTGTTCGTGGGTGGATGGCTGGGGAATCAGTACGCTCCGTTCTGTGTCGGAGGCCAACCGGACCAGCCCGACTTCACGGTGGGTGAAAAGGAACTAATCCCTTCTCCCGTCGCATTCGAGGACTTGAACCCGCCCGAACTGAAGTTCCCTCACGAAGTCACCATCGGCCGACTGCAACGCAGGAGTCAATTGCGGTCGAGTCTGGAAGACTCACTGCGAGGTGTTGAGCAATCCGGGGCCTTGCCAGCCATGGAAGGGCACTTCAGTGGAGCACTGAATCTGTTGACGTCGCCTCAGGTCCGGGACGCGTTCGACATTACAACTGAGGCACCCGAGGTGCGTGACGAGTACGGCCGGACCAAGATCGGCGGTCGCTGTTTACTGGCTCGCCGACTGGTCGAGGCAGGCGCCCGGTTTGTATTGGTCGACTACGGATACGACCCCGACTATGGCAACCTGTGGGATATTCATAACGTCCCCGAACAGAACTTTCCGCACGTCTCGGAGATGTGTAAACGGGGCTACAACGTCGCCGGCATGGATAAGGCGTTCGCCGCTTTGATTACCGACTTGAAGCAGCGCGGCTTGCTGGATTCGACGTTGATCGTGTATCTGACCGAGTTCGGCAGGACGCCGAAGATTAATTCGCTCGGTGGCCGGGATCACTGGGGGGCCTGCGGCTCGATGTTCTTTGCCGGAGCGGGAATCAAGGCGGGCCAGGTGGTTGGGGCGAGCGACGGTCAGGGGGCTTACCCGACCACACGACCGATCGGGCCCGCAGATATCGCAGCTACGATGTACCACTGTCTCGGGATCGAATCCGAGACACGTGTCCCAGACCGCCAGGGAAGACCCTCACCGCTGCTGGATCATGGTCATGTGATCGATGAAGTGCTGGCATGAGATTGCCGTACCCCGTTCTCCCCTGCGGTTCAGCGCAGAGGGAGGCGTTTAGTGGTGAGAAGTACGAGGCCGGGTGGCCATCGCACCGCCAAGTTGCGCGAAGTGACGGGACTGGCGCACCTGGGCAGTGGTAAGCCCTTCCACCAGACGGACTGCGGAAGTTTCGCTGAGCGGCCACTCACGGCGTTTTGCGGGGGCGACTATTTTTTGCCTGGCATCAGGCGGTCTTCCAGCCACTGGTAGGCTTCCCGGCGCTGGGCATCGGGGAATTCGTGGGGCGCGTCGGGGGTGACGAGCTTGAGCTCGTCGACGGCATCGAAGAGTTTGTAAACGTCTGTGGCTTTCTGGAAGGCCTTGCGAACGCCTTCCACTTCAAAGTTACTGTCGTGTAATGGCGAGTTGGAATAGACAGCCCGCGGAGCCAGACCAGCGAGGATCTCGTAGAAGTCAAACGGAACTTTGTCCGCGTTATTCTGATAGATGTCGCGAATGCGAGGCATGTAGCGATCACTGGTCCAGCCCACTAATGCCCCCTTGTAGTAATCGTGAAACGGGGTGAATCCGCAACTGGTGACGATGGCCTTCAAGCGTTCATCGAAGGTTGCGGTAAACAGCGCATTGTGCCCCCCCAGGGAATGCCCGATGACGCCAATCCGCTTCTGATCGACTTGGGGTAATGATTCGAGCAGGTCGACAGCGCGGATGTTGTTCCAGATCGCCTTCATAGACCCACTGGTGTAGTGCGCCCCCTGCTTCTTGAAGTCGTAGGGATACTCGCCGAACGAAGGGTAGTCAGGCACGATGCAGACGAAGCCTCGCTCGGCCAGTTCGTGAGCATAGTAGAGACTCTTCAGTCCCCCCAGCCCCGCAGGTTCGTCCTTGCCGACGTTGTTCGTCTGATGCAGACACAGCATTGCGCCGCGTCGCTCGTTGCTGGCGATCCCCTTGGGGATCAACAGCCAGGCCGGAACGCGGTCGTCCGGCTCAGGGGTGAACTTGATCTTGCGGCGAATGTACTTGTCGGTGATGTCTTCGGACAGGACCTCGACATCCAGGGGGACCCGTCGCGATTCGTCAGGCAGCGGCCCCATGACAAGCTGCATGTTCTCGCGAATATGGGTCAGACGCTCCTTCCAGTCTGCCCGGGTTTTGACGGGACGCTCATTTCCTTCTTTGGATCGAACGACCAGCAGGTTTGAGTGATCTGGGTAAGAGACGACCTCTGACGGCGGCTGGTTCGCAGGGGATGACGCTGACAGAAGAGCACAGATTCCGAAGGAGAACACGCAATAGAATCGTCGCATTTTCGTCCTCGAGTGGGGGCAGGGTCAGCGAGTCAGGGCGTGTCGGAAATCCTTGTCAAAAGACTGGCACGCCTTTAGACGCTGGCATCGTTCGGGTCGCCAAATCCTGGAAGCGACAAAGCCTAATTCTCGTGTCAGAGGAACGCAAGTTCGCTTGCAAGAACTACAAGCGCAAACATTCGGGACTTGAGTTGGCACGGCGGATGGCAAATCCGGGATTGACACTCCGGGCCTTTTAATTGAGATTCCGCTCGCTTTTGCCACAGACCTTCATTGATGTCGTAATCCTGCTATTCCGGATGTCCATGAGCGCAACCTGCTCTGCACCAGCCTCGATGACTTCAGCCATTCGTCGGCCTGCCTCGCTGTCGCGTCGCAGTGGCTTGACCTCGCTGACGCTCCGTCTGGCCGGGGCGGGTGGAATGTTCCTCAGCCACATCGTGCTCGCACGTGCTCTGGGGGTCGAAGCGTTTGGCGAGTATTCACTCGCCGTTGCCTGGCTGCAGATTCTGACAGTGGTCGGAAAGCTCGGGTTGGATAACACATCGTTGCGTTACGTGTCTGAATACGTTACGCGGGGCGAAGTGGGAAAACTGCGTGGCTTTCTGGCGGAATCGGTTCGGGCGTCGGTGCTCGCGAGTCTGGGTGTCACCGGTCTGGGGGTGGTGACCGTGTTCGTCTGCTGGCCCCGACTGGGGGATCACGCTGCCTGGTGCCTGATGGTCGCACTGACGGCGGTCCCGATCGTTGCCTTACGACAGATTCGGGAAGCCAGTCTGCGTGGTGTGGGCCGCCTATTGGAAAGTCAGATCGGAACGGCGATCTGGCCGCTGGTCTTATCGATTCTCGCAGGGACAGCCTGGTTCTCGCTGGGAGCTTCATTTACCTCGCCCGTGGCGATGCTATTGCATCTGGTCTCGTTGGGATCGGTGTTGCTTCTTGTTTGTCGCTACCCGTACCAATTGCCCAATGCAGGGGATCAGTCATTTGCCCGTGCCGAGTGCTTCTCGGTTTGGCAAAGCACCGCGATGGCATTTCTGTTTGCGGAAGTCTTGATCGCGGTGAAGGCCCGGGCTTGTATTGGACTTGCCGGTATGTTGCTCGACCGTCCGTCAGTCGGACTTTACGGCGCGATGGAAAAATTCGCGGACGTGTCGCTGCTGCTCAGTCAATCACTGGGAATCGTCATCGCTCCGCAGTTTGCATCTCTCTATGCCGCTGGTCGATTTGCCGAGATGCGAAAACTGATGCGGCAGGGGCAATTGCTTGGTCTGGGATTCACGTTGCCGGTCGCTCTGGCAGTCGGATTTCTGGGCGATTATGTCTTCGCTTTGCTGGGACCCGGTTATCGTGACGGCTGGTCCGTGCTGATCGCGCTCCTTGTTTCGGCCTGCATCGCGGCATTTTCAGGGCCTGCTGCGTATGTCCTGCAAATGACAGGACGTGAGCGGACGATACTCGCGATCACTGCCGCCTGTGCCGCGACCAATATTTTATTCAGTCTGCTGCTGATGAAGCGATTTGGGATTCTGGGACTGGGACTGGCCCAGATTGCGACCAGCCTGGTTTGGACGGCCGGAGTACGTGGCGCACTCTGCTGGCATCCTGCCTGGCAGTCCGCCACGGCAGACGAGCAGAACGCAGCTCAAGAGGTGACCGCATGAGGATGTTGTGGTTATGGATCCTTGCGGGGGTTGTCGCATGGCCCGTCCACTCGACGGTGGCCACCGTCGGGGGGAAACCGATCGACCTGATGTTGTCTGATCTGCTGTTCCTGGTCATGCCGATTGCTTACCTGTTCGTGAGGTCGACACCGACTGCACAGGAATGCGAACTCGCTCGTGCACCGATTTCCTGGTACCCGCTAACCCCCGCGCTGGCACTGATCTGCATCATCTACATGACGGCCCTCGCCGGTATCGGACTGGGGATCTCAGGTGAGACCGTGCGAGTCTTCTCGGCGTTCAAACTGGCGAAGCCGATCGGGTTCGTGCTGTTGGGAGTTCTGCTCGGATCCTGGACGAATCCGCTGGAATTTGTCGACGTCTTCGGCAAAGTGTTCGCCACGATTGCCGGATTGACAATCTTTTTCACGTTGACCGATCCCAGCTTTCCTCTCGGGGAATGGGGTAAGTACATCTTCGAATTTGAACTGAGCGGCTATCCGAATTCCCCGATGAGCTTCTACGCAGTGCTGGTACCACTTGTTATGGCGGTGGCGGACAGTTCGCGAAATCCCACGCTACGGCTGATCTGCTGGGGGATCTCTGCTGGAACGGCACTCATCATTCTGGGATCGATGTCCCGTTCTTCGACGCTCGCACTGTTTTTCGGTGTGACGATCTACCTGGCAATGACAGGACGCCGTGCCTTCCTGGCCGTGAGCTTTGTGCTGATTCTCTTGATGAGTATTGTCGGGTTTGGGCTGTTCTCTGCATTACGTGACACTCAGGTGGTGACGGTGCTGATGCAGCGTGTGCAGGATCGTGTCGATCGCAGTACCGAATCGGAAGATCCTTCTTCGGGACGATTTGAGATCTGGGAGTTTGCCATCGAACTGTGGGCAGAGAAGCCCGTGTTTGGCTACCTGTTTGAATCGTTCTCTCGCTATGCGGGGGATGTCGATACTCCGCACCAGCAGTATCTGGAGGTCCTCTACAAATGCGGGGGACTGGGGCTGTTAATCTACGGCACTCTGCTGGCAAGCTGCATGATGGTCACTCGCCGCTTGCTGCGGTTGACCGACATTGGCAGTCCAGCGTGGTATCGCCTGCATGCGATGGCAGCGATGTTGTGCGGGGTTCTTCTGGGAAACCTGACTCAACCGAACCTGACGTATTCGCTGACGGGGAACATGATCTTCCTGATGTTTGGTTGTCTCTGCAGCGCACGTGCTGTCGTGTCGGCGTCACAGCCTTTGTATCGGCCAGCAACACGTGAGATTACTCGACCTCACGTGGACATCCATCGCTCGGCCGCATGAAGGAGTTTCGTCCGGCAGCAGAAACGTCTGCCAGAGATGGTTGTCCCACAGTGACCGTCCCGTTGTGAACCAAGTCCCCCTCGACGGAGGACCAGACGATCTCGCCAATCGCACGTTTTTCCTGCTCTATGCCTATTTCCATCCCGCCCGAAAGTCGCAGGTTTCTATGAAGACAAACTTGAGCACGCCAGCCCCATCGAACGGCTCTCCTTCGGGCTCAGCGGCGCCGGTCCCATTCAGCGAACATATTCGCCGTCAGTTTGAGAGCCAGCACCGCAGACACGAACTGGCGTCCGATCTCACCTGTTATCGTCCCGGCAATGCTCTGCATTCGATTCGCTACATCGCCCACCCGCATGGATTGCACGTGGCCCGCTGGTTGAAAGTGCTGTCGTACACTCAGGCCCATGTCACGATTGATACTGCAAATCCGGTCCCAGCTTTTTCGAATGATTTCGTCACGGCAAATCCGGTACTGCCAGCATGGCTCAAGCTGCCGATGACGATCAGGTACTTCCTTGCGGGTCTGGCGCTTCGATACACAAAACCTGTCTGTCCCGACGAATTAATTCATGCTCATTGTGCCTCAGGCAATGGGACACTCGCATGGCTCAGTGGTCGACGCTACGTGCTCGGGACTTACGGCTCCGAGATTTACGGTGCCCGGCAGCGTGGCCGGTTGTACTGCTGGCTGCTAAAACAGATCCTGCAAAATGCCGAACGGATTTCAGTCGGTTCATTTGAAAGCACAAAGATTCTGGTCGAGGATTTTCAGGTTCCGCCCGAGAAGATCTATTTCTTTCATCTGGGCTACGATGATGAAAACTTCTTCGCGCTGGACCATGCACAGCGGATGGAACTGAGGGCCAGTCGTAATCTTCCAGCAGACGAGCCCGTCTGGGTCATCAACCGCCGGACAGACCCTCACTACCGGACGCAGGAAGTCGTCAACGGCTTTTTGTCGTATAGCCAGATGGGCGGTCGGGGACGCTTGATCGTTCTGTGTGGCGATCACCAGCCGGAATATACGAAATCCATCTGTGATGAGATCGAATCGCATCCCCACGGTGACCGTGTTGTGGTCGTCGATCGGATGCTCAGCCCGAAAGAACTGGGGAGCTGGCTGCAGATCAGTGATTTCAGTGTCTCGGTCCCCAAGACAGATAACTTCTCGGTTTCGACTCTTGAATCACTCGCCTGTGGCGCGATTCCGATTCTTTCGAACCTGGAAGGCTATGCCATGCTCCGACACTGCAAGCCGGTTCAATGGATGACAAAGTACTCCGTCGCTGACTTTGCACAGATTTTTGCGAAAACGGCGGCGACCTGGCCAACGTCTTACCAGGCGAGCCGAAAAGTTTGTCTGCAGTTTGTCGCCGACGGTTACTCAACAGACGGCGCTGTTCGCGATATCGCCGCCTTCTACCTGGGGGATCGAAGTCGTCAGGCGGTCGTCACGAAGAAGGCTGCTTAGGCCTGCCTGACGGGGGAAATCGAACGCGTCTCTGAGTGAAGCGTTCGGGAAAGTTCTCACTCAAAGGCTTGCGTCGAACAGTCGACCGATCTTGCGCAGCAGGAGTCCATGTTCATGGTCAATGAAGCAATGTGTCACACAGCAGTGCCGAACAGGGGCTTGGCACCGGCGGCCGCCACGGATTCGGCTGCACCGAAATTATTCTCTGGTCCAGCTGATGCATTCCAGCTTTTCGCCGAATGGTCGGCCCGGCAGATTTACTGGCGAAGTCCATGGCTGCGCGACCAGATCAAACGCTGGAAGACGAAGTCACAACCTGCAGTGCAGTTCGCATCCCGTGCAGACGTGAGCGACTATCTGAGGTCGATCGGTGTCATCCCGGGATCACTGGTCATGGCGCATACCTCTGTGTCGGGACTCTCATTCGAGTCGACGGCAGGGGCTGCGAATTCGATCCAGAACTCGTTTCAGGTCGCTCAGGAACTTGTCTCGCTGCTGAAGGAACTCGTCGGTCCTGCGGGGACGCTGGTGATGCCGACGCATCCGATTTACAAAGCACAAGCAGCATCGCAAGCCAGAACGGGAGCACCACCCGTCTATAACCCCAAGACGACACCGTGCGGTGTCGGGTTGGCTAATGAAGTCTTCTGGCGGCAGGCAGGGACTCAGCGGAGCTTGTTTCCTCACAATACCCTCGCCGCCTGCGGACCACTGGCGGATGAGTTGCTCCGCGACAATCTGACCGAGCACAAGTCGCTGCCGCATGGAGAGGATTCAGGGTACTACCGGTTCTGTCAGCGAGACGGGTTGCTGATCAGTGTCGGTGTCCCTCTGGCAAGCTGCTTCACGCTGGTCCATGTCGCAGAGGAATCGCGCGACGCCCATTGGCCGGTGAAGAACTTTTTCGAAGAACGGGAATACGTTGTTCGTTCACAAGGTGTCGATCGGACCGTGACGATCCGAAAGACTCGTTCCGATTTCATGAAGTTCAGCTTCTGTCTGCGGAAGTTGCGTCGAGACCTTCTGCGGGAAGGTGTGCTGCACGAGGGCAAAGTCGGTTCTGTGCGGGTTGACTGGGCGTCGTCGGCAGAAATGATCGACTTTATCTCACGTCGCAACCAGAATTCCACCTATCCCTATTTCGGTACGGGGTTCGTTCCTCGGCCTGCCCCGTAGGAGCCCCCCTCATGTCAGCATCGATCTCGCTGGAAGGTCGACAAAAGAAGATTATTCCGGGGCGAGCCCTGTACGTGGCCGCCAACGGTGATCTGTATCTCTGTCGTGGCTGCCAGATTTATCGCTCGTGCGACCGGGGACAGACGTGGCTGCTGGATTGTTACGTCCCCTCGTTTGGCTGGAAGCATCATTGCTCGCGAGTGCGGGTGCTCGCACGATTACTGCGCTGGTACATCGCGGCCCTGCATGTGCTGCCGGACGGAAGCCGACTGGCGATTGCGCGGGACGGGATCTACCGTGCCGCGGCGGGTGAACAGCAGATGACGCGTGTCTTTCAAGTGGAGCGGGGTTCTCGCCCGTTGAACTTTTCCGTTGATGGCTCGCGGGTTCTGTTCGGGGAATACGGGAGTGGCCTTGAGAACTCTGAAGTGCTGATCTATGTCTCGGAAGACTCAGGTCAGAGCTTTCAAGCAGGCTTCCGCTTTCCACAGGGGGACATCCGGCACGTACATCACGTCATGGTGGACCCGTTCGAGGGGAACTATTGGGTTCTGGTTGGTGATTTCGGCAGGCAGACCGGTGTCGGTGTTCTTTCGCGTGATCTGAAGCACCTGGAATGGCTCGGACGTGGCACACAGCGGTATCGGGCTGTCTCGGCTCTGATTGATCGCGATGGCCTGACTTACGGCACGGATTCGGATCGAGATCACAATTTCATCGTCCGGCTCGATCGAAAGACGGGACGGATCGAGGAACTGCTTCAAGTGGAAGGAAGCTCACTTTACGCGGCTCAGTTCGGTTCACTGAGGCTGATCTCGACCGCGGTGGAACCAAATCCATATTGCCGTTCCCGTGAATGTTGTCTATATGGAAGCACCGAGGGGGGCGACTGGCAGCGGCTGGCCGCTCACCGGAAGGACGTGTTAAGCCCGGTCTATTTTCAGTTCGGAGCACTTGTACTTCCCTACACCCAGCAAACCAGGGATGGACAGTCACCGTCAGAAAGCGACTTGATGTACAGCGGTCAGGCCGTCACCGGACTCGATGGCCGCGTAGCCCTGATTCACGGAAACAGGGAGCCTGGTAACGTGGCCCGGGCAGCCTGAGCTGATTCACCCCGCAGTCGGATTTCTGCGGCAGACTGTTCTAATGGAGGAGAGATCCATGTCCACAGCCAACACCAGTTCCGTCGCAGACAAGTTCACTGACAGCGAAGTCATCGGACTGGTTGCCGAAGCTCTCGACGTTCCGGCTTCAACGATGAACTCCGCGAGTAAGGCGATCGACGTTCCTGAATGGGATTCGATGGGGATCCTGGGGATTCTGTCGGTGCTGGATCGCGAAGGGATCAAGTGCGACATCGGGAATACCGAATCGCTGCAGTCGATCGCGGGAATTCTGGAAACGTGCCGCAGTGCAGGACGCCTGAAATAGTTCGGAACCGCGCGGCCGCATGATTGAGTGCCCGACGATTATTTGAGTGCCGTCGCTTCAGTCGGGGTGAACATTTAGCGTTTCCTTGGGGACTTTTTTGTATTCGCCGAGCGTGAGATTGATCTTTCGATGCTTGAGAACCTGGTTACGCCAGAACAGGTAACAGCGTCGGTCAGATGTCGCACAACCAATGCATTCTGTTACCGAATGAGCTCCAGTAACTTCCTCGCTGCGGCTTCGGCGAATTCGGTGTCGTTAATGTGGTGGTCCAGTTCCATCAGTTCTACCGCACCATGCGTCGAGCGAATTCCGTCGAGCAGTGCCTGACGTGCTTCCGGATAGTCGAAAGGTTTATCCGTCTGATCGATGGCCGAGACTCCCTTTCGTGGAAACAGGATTGCAGTGGGGCCCTTTGCGGCCGCGGCCTTTCTTCCGAGTTCTGCTCCCAGTTGGCGGTTCTCGTCCACAGTCGTTCGCATCAGCGTCACTGTGGCAT
>NZ_DASWWZ010000420.1:0-3919 GCF_036405755.1 Schlesneria sp. | reverse complement strand
GATGTCGTCTTCGGGAGGGTGAATACGGTTGCCGTAAGTGGACTCGGTGATCAGGACATCGCAGCCTTCCACACGCTGCGGGTTATGCAGCAGCGGTGTACCGCGGCGTCCGAGGTCGCCAGTGAAGACGATCCGCTTCCACTCCCCTTTGTCCCGGATCTCGATTTCGGTAATGGCCGACCCCAGGATGTGACCCGCTTCCTGAAACCGCAGCCGGAAATCTTTTGAGAGCTCGTGCCATTCGCCATAGGGAATTGTCTCCAGCAGTTTAACGACTTCCGTCACGTGGTCGTCATTATAGAGCGGCAGGATTCGCGGCGCGTCGGGCGGATGCTTTCGATTCAGATATCGCGCATCTTCTTCCTGAATATGCGCACTGTCATGCAGCATGATGTCGGCCACGTCTGCCGTCGCAGGGGTGCAGAAGATTGGTCCGCGGAACCCCGCCTTGTAGAGGCCCGGCAGATTGCCACAGTGGTCAGCATGGGCGTGCGAAAGAATTACGCCGTCCAGATTCTTGGGGTCACAATGAAATTTTTCGTTCTTCCGGCGCGCTTCCAGACGGTGTCCCTGAAACAGGCCACAGTCGAGCAGAATTCGCAGGCGATCCGTTTCAATCAAGTGCTGACTGCCTGTCACTTCACCCGCCGCACCGAGAAATGTGATTTTCATGTGAGCATCCAAATTGAAACGCGGAACGAATGAACTTTAACTTCCATCATCGGGTCGCTTCGTAAGTGCTGGGAATGACAATTGTAATTGACAGGCCGACAGCATCTTGACGAATGTCCAGCAATGGACGGGGACACACTTCCGCACCTGTCCCCTCAGGAAATGCAGAGCAACTTTCATGCGCCGCAGAACAGGGCCCTTTCTACGCTTCCAGTCCACTCCCCGCAGAGGGTACTAGAACAGCCGCTTCTGGACTCCTTCTCCCCCCGATGGGTTCAGGCCGAGATGATTGAGCCCCGCTGCAGTAATCATCCGACCTCGCGGGGTGCGCTGGATGAAGCCGACTCGCAGCAGGAACGGTTCCACTTCATCTTCCAGCGTATCGGCGGGGACGTTCATCGTATGTCCAATCGCCGACAGCCCGGCTGGCCCCCCGGTAAAAACCGTGCAGAGCGTCTGCAGATAACGCCGATCCTGCGCCTCCAGACCGACCGAATCAATTTCGAGCATCGCCAGGGCATTTTCCGCCGCGACGTGCGTGATGTTTCCGTTTGGTTCCCGGACAGTGGCGAAGTCACGCGTCCATCGCAGCAGATTGTTTGCTTTACGCGGAGTCCCTCGGCTTCGATCGGCGATTAACCGGGCTGCATCCCCGACGATTTCCGTACGCAACTTTTTCGAGTTCCGATACACGATCTCCTGGAGTTCGTCCAGATCGTAGAAATCGAGGTGTTCGCGATGCACAAACCGGTCTCGCAGGGGGGCTGTCAGCATCCCGCTGCGTGTGGTCGCACCAATCACCGTGAACGGCTTGAGCTTCATATTAATCGTGCGTGCGTTCAGTCCTTCGCCCAGAACAATATCGACACGGAAGTCCTCCATGACGGGATAAATGAACTCTTCCACGGCGGGAGGCAGTCGATGAATCTCATCGATAAACAGCACCGAGCCATAGCTTGCATTCGTTAGGTACGACAGCAGGTCCTTCGGCGCTTGCAGGGAGGGCCCCGAAGTGATCTGGCACTCGGTCCCCATTTCGCGGGCGAGTGTCATCGCCAGTGTCGTCTTCCCCAGCCCCGGGGGCCCATCGAACAGAATGTGCCCGAGAGCTTCCTTCCGCTTCAGCGTCGCGTCGAGAACGATCTTCAGCCGATCGACAACCTTCTTCTGTCCAACGACATCATTCAGTTTCTGCGGTCGCAGCTCATCATCCAGCTTATCATCGTCGGGATTGAAGTCTCCTGACAATCCGGGAGGAGCGGGATGGGAAACTCGTTCGGGATCCTCACCGCCCCCTTCAATAATTTTCTTCCGTGCCATCTTTGATCACGATCCATCACAAATTGAAAAATGCGTACTTGCATCGGTTCACCGTGACGATCAGAACAAGTCTGAAACAACGGCATCCGGCCGATGGCAGGGCGCCGGCACCTGCAACCGCCACTGAGGAACACTTGGTGAATGTAACTGCGGTTTAGTCCAGATGACAGTCAATTACGCGATGAATGACGGTTCACGCCAGTCCCTACGTTGTGAATGTGCCTGGCCGGACAGGGGAGTCCACCTGGCGGAACAGGCCGAGAAAGAGGAAGAGCGGAAATTGGCTTGATCAAGAGTGGGCGATCTGGCTGGGGCTGATCAGTCGCAAAATCGTGGCGAGAAGCTCTGCCGGTTCCACGGGTTTCGCCAGATGGGCCTGGAAGCCTGCGGCGATAGAGCGGATTCGATCTTCGACACGGGCAAATGCGGTCAAGGCGATGGCAGGAGTCGTGATGCCGTCATTTCGCAAGGCTTTGATGAATTCATACCCGTCCCGATGCGGCATGCCGATGTCGCTGATGATTAAATCAGGCCGGAAGGTCGCGAGCTGGAGTCTCCCTTCATCGGCCGAAGCCGACGTCAGCATGATCGCCCCACGGTCGGAAAGAAGTCGCCTCATCAACTCTCGAGCATCGAATTCGTCGTCGACCACCAGAATTTTCAAGCCCGACAGCCCTTCCCCGTCGGCCCTTGTCAGGGGCGTTTCACATCCGGCAACTGATTGCCGCTCGTCGAGCGGCGAGGACGACGACGCGGGAAGCCGGACGAGGAAGGTCGAACCGGCCCCCAACCCCGGGCTCGCCGCGTGAATCGTTCCCCCGTGCAACTCGACGAGATTTTTGACGATCGAAAGCCCAAGCCCCAACCCCCCGTGCCGCCGTGTGGTAGACCCGTCCGCCTGGCTGAACCGTTCGAACAGGTGAGGCAGAAATTCCGGCTCGATCCCTTCACCGGTATCCGTGACGCTGACCTCCACGCACGAATCAACCTGCTGACAACGAAGGTGCACAACCCCATCGATCGAAGTGAACTTGACCGCATTCGTGACGAGATTCCAGATCACTTGTTGCAGCCGATTGAAGTCGCCGTACACGATGGGTAACGGGACCTCGACGACCCGTTGCAGACGGATTTTCTTCGCCTTGGCAGCGGGAAGGACGGCATCGATCGCCGCGTCGATCACATTTCCCATGTCGACCGGCATGATGTCCAGGTTGATCTTGCCAGAGATAATGCGGCTCATGTCCAGCAGATCTTCAATCAGTTGGGTCTGCATCCGGACATTCCGGTCGATGACAGTCACTGCTTCCCGTACCTGATTGGCATCGTTGGGCTTCATCTTGAGAAGCTGAGTCCAGCCGAAGATCGCGTTCAGCGGTGTTCGCAGTTCGTGACTGAGCGTGGCGAGAAACTCGTCTTTGATCAGGTTCGCGCGTTCTCCCTCACGCCTGGCAGCCTGTTCGCTCTCGAGAAGCTGCTGAATCTGGTACTGCCGCCGGCGCGCGCGCAACGCTGCCTGAACTGAACTGACGACAGTGGAGGTTGAAGCGGGCAGTTCGATGAGTGTGACGTTGGTCAATTGGCCAACAAATTTGCTGGCCGCTGGTGAAGGTGTCCCCTGATAGAGCATGAGGACAACGGGCAGGTCTGACCAGGTCTGCTGCTGTTTCAGCATGGTGAGGAAAGCGTTAATTCCGAGCTGAGTTAGGACTTTTTCCGTCAGCAGGACCGCACCAGCACCTCGTCTCACTTCTTCTGCGAGGTGAATCATGTCAGTACATGGAAATGGGTGCATTCCCGATTTTGCCAGAAGATCGCATGTGACTTCACGGTCACGGCGGGTGGGGGGGAGAAACAGGATACGTTCTCCGGAGTTCAGTTCATCACTGCTCACGTTGGTTTCCTTTTCCCCGACTCAACTCTTGGA
>NZ_DASWWZ010000419.1:0-6189 GCF_036405755.1 Schlesneria sp. | reverse complement strand
CCGTCGATCAGGCGATGCTGCGGGACGCGATCCGTCGCGTGCTGGTCGAAGAAGGGATTGCGGGGGCCACGATCAGTCTGGCGATTGTCACTGACGCCGAAATTCACCGCGTGAATCGGGAATTTCTCAACCACGATTATCCGACCGATGTCATCAGCTTTTTGCTGAATTCACCGGACGACGAATCAACATTCCCGTTCTACGAGTCGGACACGGACGACTTTGAGGACGGGGAGGAATTCGATGTCTCGCCGGACAGCACATTCCTCGACGGCGAACTGGTCGTCAGTTTAGAAACAGCCCGTCGCGAAGCGGTCGGTCATGGATGGAGTCTGCAAGCGGAGTTGCTACTCTATGTCGTTCATGGTTTGCTTCATCTTTGTGGATACGACGATTTGACTGACGAGTCGCGGCCGGTGATGCGAGCTCGTGAGCGGGAAATTCTCTCGCTCTGGGAATACTATCCGACCGGATTGGAAACGTGACGTGATCATTCTCCCTGTAATGGTGTTCGTGCTGATGGCGATCGCCTGCTGGAGCGCCCTCGGATGCGACGCTCTCCGCGAGTTTTCCTACAGTCGTCTGGAAATGCTCTGCGCGAAACGAGGGGTACCCGAGCGGTTCGGAAAGATTCTTAAACAACAGGGCGAGGTGCTGCTTGCCCTGGAGTTCATGTTGACGATGTCAACGCTGGGACTCGCGACCATCTTGTGCTGCTGGATCGGGTGGCCCCAGTATAGTGACGCAGACCCATGGTACAGCGGCCCCCTGGAATTCCTGCTGAAGTACGCTGGCTTCGCGGTACTCGCCTTCATCGCAGCGGACCTTCTGCCGTGGACAATCGCCCGCGTGGCGTCGGAAGAATACCTCTGCAGGTTCTGGCCGATGATCGAGGGGCTGCAGGCGATTCTCGCCCCCCTGCTGTGGATCGCTTTGCAGATGGACCGGTATGTCCATCGCCTGGCCGGGCAAAGCGAACTTGAATCGGATGATTCGTCGAAGATCGAAGAAGAGATACGCTCGGTAGTTGAGGAAGGGGAACGCGAAGGGGTGCTCGAATCGGGGTCTACGGCGATGATCCAGCGGGTGATGCAGCTTCAGGATGAAGATGTCGGAGCGATCATCACCCCTCGAACCGAAATGGACTGTATGAGCGCCGATCTGACGTTGGAAGAAGCCCGTCAGCAACTGATCGAATCCGGACATAGCCGCATTCCGGTCATCGGGGACTCGACCGATGACGTTCTGGGAATTCTTTACGCCAAAGATTTGTTGAAGGCGCTGGAGCCCGCCCGAGCCGGGCAGTCGATCCCTGTTCTGCGCGACATCATTCGCGAACCGGTCTTTGTCCCGATCACCACTGCGATTCCATCACTGCTGGAACTGATGAAGCGTGAGAAAGTTCATATCACGATCGTTCACGATGAATATGGTGGGGTGGCCGGTCTGGTGACGATGGAAGATATTCTCGAAGAGATCGTCGGTGAAATTGCCGATGAGTACGACGACGAGCAGGTTGGTGACGATATCAAGGAACTGGACGAGAAGTCAGTTGAAGTTTCGGCCCGTGTTCGTTTGGATGAACTCAATCGTCGTTTTGATTTCGATTTGCCCGAGGATGGTGAATTCGACACGATCGGCGGGTTTGTGTTCGCTCAGAAGGGAAGCATGCCATCGACGGGCGAGTCATTCCGGTGGCAAAAACTTCTTTTCACGATCATCAATGCCGATGCCAGGGTGGTGAAACGATTGCGGATCGACCGCGACGTGACGTCATCGAACGGCACGGAACGCCGGCAGGAAACGGACGCGAACTAGTCTGATGCGATCCCGCCGACGCCTATCTCATAACAGACAGCCAGGAGCACCTCATGGTCAAAACCGCATCGACAATGCTTCCGTTGGGGACGCCTGCCCCCGCTTTTTCACTGCTCAATGTTGATGGAAAAGTCGTCTCGCTCGAAGACTTCAAATCGGCCAAAGGGCTGGTGGTCATCTTCATGTGTAACCACTGTCCGTTCGTGAAGCATCTTCGCTCGGGACTGGCTCAGTTTGCTCGAGACTATCAACCCCGGGGAATCGCCGTCGTCGGCATCAGCTCGAACGATGTCTCTTCGCACCCCGACGACAGTCCGGCCAAGATGGTCGAAGAACACCGTGCTGCCGGGTATACATTCCCTTACCTTTACGACGAAACTCAGCAGGTAGCGGCCGCCTACAAGGCTGCCTGCACACCCGATTTTTATGTTTTTGATCAGAATCAGTCGCTGGTCTATCGGGGGCAGTTCGACTCCAGTCGCCCCGGCAATGGTAAGCCTGTCACAGGCAGCGACCTGCGGTCTGCCGTCGATCAATTGCTGGCAGGCAATCCACCTCTGGCAGAACAGCGGCCCAGCATCGGCTGCAATATCAAATGGATCTCGGGGCGTGAGCCGCAGTACTTCACAGGCGTGGCTGCGATCGAATCTTAATCTCGCGCGATCCCCACAGATGCTGACAAGCCCTGTCCCGTCCTTCGGATGAGAACAGGGCTTTCTAGTTTCCTGGAGGGCAGGAAATGGGGGCTGGAAGCGTGGTCAGCAGGCTTTCCTGCTTCGTACCGAGCGCCTCTGTACGCAGCGAACCCGTTTCGTGCTGAGTGCAAAGTTATCGAGGAGGTGACTCGGGCCAGCAAGCCGAGTCCCTCCCGTTATGCTGTGCGGTCAATGCGTTCTACCACTCACAGTTTGGTTCGTCGAGAAATGGCTCTGGTGGTACGCCGATGATTGTGTAGTGAGTCACCATGCCACGATAGGTTGAGGGAGGTTGAGCAGCTTTTTAGAGGGCCCAATCAAAAAACACTGCTCGCCAGTGACTGGACGGGCAGTGTTTTTTATTCAGGTTCGGCACACAACGTTCGTTTGTCGTAACTGGCGACGCGGCTGCTTTCTGAGGGGTCACAATGAGGCAGAGCGTTCGTCACGGATCTGGACTTGCAAAGCGCCGAGCATCTTCGTGATGGCAGCTTCCTTGCGATCGATTCCGAGTACATTGTCCAGCACAAAGGCGCGAGGTTCATTACTGGGATGAAGAATCAGGCGACCGCATCGCAGGAGCATATATTCAAACACGTCATCGATTTCTTTACTGATGCGCAGATTGGGTGCCGAGTAACGTTCAAGGCTGCTGAGGAATCCGTGGTGGTGCAGCAACTCGTTCGGCCTGACTTCCCAGTAATCAAAGCGAATGTGAATAAAGACACCGATATAGATTAAACCGAGCATGGTGGCGAAACAGATATAAAACGTGGAATTTGCACGCGGATTAATTCGCTTCAGCATCGCGGCGACGTCGGGCAGTAACGTGGGGAAATAAATTGATAGCAATAGTATTCCCATGGCGAGACTGACCAGCACGAAGAAGACGATCAGCGAGGTCGTCCGGGGAAAGTCGAAGGCGAGAACGACCATGTTGATGGTCATCAGCGTCAGGAAGACCACTGCGATGGTCTGATTATGCTGATGCAGGGGATTGAAGAAAAAGGCTAGAATTGCGGCCACAATGGAGCCGAAAAACGTCGGGTAGAGCAGAATGATCTTGGGATAGGAAACGAGAATAATCGGTTTGTTCTCCGAACCACTCGCCGGGACTGGTGCCATGTTGCTCACTAAAAACTCCTTGCTTTGTAAGTGTCACGAATCCTTCACTGTGGCTGCGGGAAGAATAACCAGCTGCCCCGCCTGATTCCAGCAGAGCTGGCAACGGACGCAGGGAAAGTTCGGATCATTCCGATACAAAAACTGCATGTGAAATAGGGATTTGATTAAGACGAATTGACTGAAAGTGCGTTTTTCTTCGGGAAATTTGGGGGATTTGTATTGTAAATCTTCAAAAAACTCGAAAAAACATGGGTGGAAAACCAGTGAGACTTCATTGACATTGAAAAACGCCTTGATTTAACTAACGAACCGTTGAGGAACGTGTCGTCCTCAAAGACATTGAAGTCGCTTCGGAAATGGATTTCGCTGACAGGATTGTCGCACCAGAGGAGAGAGAAATGTCAGAGACCAAAAAGCCAATGAGTAAGACCGATGTGATCAACGCATTGGCTGAGTCCACGGGCCTCGCTCGCAAGGATGTCAGCAGCGTGTTGTCGGGTCTGACCGAGTTGATTGGTAAGGAAATTGGCAAGAAGGGTCCTCAGGTCTTTAACGTTCCAGGTCTGATGAAGATCAACGTCATCACCAAGCCTGCGACAAAAGCCACACAGCGAGCCAACCCCTTCAAGCCTGGCGAAATGATGACCGTGAAGGCCAAGCCTGCCCGCAAGGTCGTGAAAATTCGCGCTCTGAAGGCACTCAAAGACATGGCGTGAGCGAACCCGGGTCGCGAACACCTGTAATGTCAGATTTAAGACAGGCAGTGGACATTCCTCTGCCTGTCTTCTCTTTGGTGCCTGTGTGAATTTCTACCTGTGGTCTCGCTTGAGGTCGCAGGGCGGATTGAGGTAACGGAGCGAGGAACTGAGTCACCAGGTGCGAACTTAGGGGCGGCGTCTGGGGAAACCCGGTGACGAGCAGCAAGTCTCAACCGTACTGGTCGACGTCACGACAAGTCCCCCACCCGCTCACTGAACTTCTTCTGTCTCCATCCATGGCGGGACCCCCGGATCGTCGCGGTTGAGGCGTTTCGTGGCGTAACTGACCTGCTGTCGCACTTCTTCGTTGTCTCGATACAGAGTCTTGACGTTCTGCCAGATCTCTTCCGATTCAGTCAGGTTTCCCTTCTTGAAGAGAACATCCGCGTCCTTAAGTTTCTTGTTCAGGTAAGCGACGTAATCTTCGTCTGCCCCTCCTGCCTGGATCAGCTTGTCGACCTCGTCCTGTGCCAGAAGGACGTAGACGCGGTATTCTTCCTTGTCCTTAAAGAACTGAGTGATGCTGCGGAATTTTCGCAGGGCGGTGATACGGTCGCCGAACTTCAGGAAGTGCTCGGCTGAGAGGAACTGTTTTTCCGCTTCGTTAGCGGGCCCCTGCTTCAACCGTTTTGCACTGTGCATCTCTTTGTCGAGCGTCCATTTGTCGATATCGATGATCATCTGATGAGCTTTGTCGGCGTACCGGCCTTCCGGGAATCGATCCAGCAGCGGTGTCAGACACGTCTCCTTTGCCACGCGCCAGTCCATCGCAAATTCGGACTGCATCAGTTTCTCTGCACGGGCCATCAGCTTCTCTTCGCCCTCGGGAACGAAGTGCCAGGCCACGAACCCGGCGATCAGTACCAGGCCCAGACTGAGAAACCAGATCCGTTCGTAGAAGGGGCTCTGGTCTTTCTTTTTCTTCTTCTTTTTCTTGCCGAGGATCGTTTTCAGCTCGTCAACTTTGGCCTGGGCTTTGGTACCGGACGACAATGTCTCTGCCGCCATACTTCGTTGCTGGGTCACCTTCACCCGGACTTCGTCCAGTTCATGTTGCAACGCAAGCGCATCGAAGACCCGGTCGGCAGGGTCTTTCTCAAGGAGGCGGAAAATCAGGTCTTCCAGAAAGATCGGGCAATCCGCCACCAGTGACGTAATTCGCGGTGGGTCTTCCTGCAGATGCTGCATCAGCATCTCACCCTGGTTCTCGCTGGTGAACGGAGTTTCCCCGGCGATCATTTCAAACAGCACGCAGCCGAGAGCATAAAGGTCTGTTTTCTTGTCGACCGGGGGTTTACCACGGATCTGTTCAGGAGCCATATAGGCATAGGTTCCGACTGTCTTACCCGCTGCTGTCAGGGCGGTCGCGGTCGTGTCCCGGGCGATCCCGAAGTCGGTCAACTTAATCACGCTGGACGAGGTCATCAGCAGATTGGCCGGCTTCAGATCGCGATGGATGACTCCGGCTTCGTGAGCGTGTTCCAGCGCGCGGGCAATCTGCATCGCAAATTCGATTGCTTCTTCCCAGGGAAGACGTTTCTTTTTCTTGAGGTAATCTTCGAGTGAACCCCCTTCGACCAGTTCCATCGCGTAAAAACGCTGGCTGCCGAACTTTCCACCCCCGTAGTATCGGACAATGTGGGGGTGCTGCAGCTTCTTGAGAATCGAGATCTCACGTTCGAATCTCCGCTGCAGTGATTCCGAACTGGCGACGTCAGGTGACAGGACCTTGAGCGCCACTCGCGCCCCGTTTTTCGTATAGATCGCCCGATAGACGATTCCCATTCCACCGA
>NZ_DASWWZ010000418.1:0-12271 GCF_036405755.1 Schlesneria sp. | reverse complement strand
AACACTGGCTACAGGTTTCAGGTCATTGATTCGCTTACCGCACCGCTGAGCCACTTGCTCAAGAATTCACTGCTAAAAACTGCACTCCACCCCCGCCAGTAAAACGACACCGATTTCACCTGATGATCACGGAATGTCGTCGGTTCACCGTCGAATATTCCCCTGGTCCGTCTGAATACGATTACTGAAGCCCGGCAATCAATGTCGCTGATCTTCAGCAGACGCAGGTGTCTTCCAGCCTTTGGAAACTTGCCACGATGAAAAATCTCCTTCGAATCGCCCACTGTTCGGTGTGGCTCGTTGCCCTTTCCGCTGCGAGTGCGGCAGGGGCCCCCACGCCCGAGCAATTGGATTTCTTTGAAAAGCGGGTTCGCCCACTTCTCGTCGAGCATTGCCTCGAATGCCATGGTTCTAAAAAGCAGGAAGCGGGGCTGCGGCTCGATACTCACGCGGGGTTCTTGAAAGGTACCGACGGCGGCCCCGTTTTTTCGGGGAACGCCGAAGGAAGTCGCTTGCTGAAGGTACTCGAGTATGCCGATGGCGATACGCAGATGCCTCCCAAAGGAAAACTGCCCGCCGAGCAAATTGCGGACTTCCAGCAGTGGCTGTCCATGGGAGCGCCGTGGCCCGCCGAGTCGGTGGTCGATGCCGCCGATCCAAAGGATCACTGGGCATTCAAGCCCGTCAAACGTCCCGCGATTCCTCATCTGACTTCGCTTTCCGGGAACCCGCATTCGGAAGCGGTGCCGGTGTCCCAGGTTCAAACCCCGGTAGATGCGTTCATCACCCAATCATTGGCTGAAAAGGACATCACGCTCGCGCCACCGGCGAGCCGTTATGAATTCATCCGCCGTGCGACGCTGGACTTGTGGGGTGTTCCGCCCACATTCGATCAGGTGCAGGAATTCCTGGCGGATCAGTCACCCGACGCGGCCGAACGGTTAATTGATCGTCTGCTGGCTTCGCCGTACTACGGGCAGCGTTGGGGCCGACACTGGCTCGACGTGGCTCGTTATGCCGACTCCAAGGGTTATGTTTTCACGGCAGAGCCCCGCTATCCCTATTCGTACACTTACCGCGACTACGTAGTCGAAGCGATGAATTCGGACCTTTCTTACGACAGGTTCGTGGTTGAGCAGATTGCGGCTGACCTGGTTGTCCTTAACGAGAAGGGCGAGCAGGGAATCGCCGAGTCACAAGATTCGCGTCTGGCGGCACTCGGGTTTCTGACCGTCGGCCGGCGGTATCTGAACAACCAGAACGACATTATCGACGATCGCATCGACGTTGTGACGCGAGGCCTGTTGGGGATGACCGTCGGCTGTGCGCGATGTCATGATCACAAGTTCGACCCGATCCCGACTGCGGACTATTACTCGCTGTACGGAGTTTTTGCTTCGACCACGGAACCCGAGGAGTTGCCTGTCATCGGTCTGCCAAAAGATCAGGCCGCCTATCGCCAGTTCCTTGCCGAATTGGAAAAGCGGCAAGCCGACGTGCTGGCCTATGAGAAAGAGAGCATTCCAAAACTGGCCGAAGAGATTCGTGTCGTTGCAGGTGATTCATTGCAGCAGATCGCCAAGGAGATCCCAGCCTGGAATCAGACTCCTGTCGCGTTCACGGGCGCTAACGAACCACGTCGACCCGTCGTGCAGCGCTGGAAAGACTTGCTCAATCGCAATGTCGCACAGCCACATCCGGCCCTGGTTCCCTGGTTTGTCCTTTCAAAAGTGGAGAAGCCCGAAGACTTTTCCGCTGCGGTAACGCAGATGGTGGAGTCATGGGCCAACGATGACGAAGCCGCACGGGTTAATCCTCTCGTCCGGCAAGCAATCGTCGCTCAGAAGCCAACGACGCTTTTGGAGCTTGCTCGTCTTTACGGCAACCTGTTTGATGATCTTCGCTCTCAGTGGACGGAATTGCAAAAAGCGACCCCCGAGGCCACTGGACTTGCCGACCCCAATGCGGAGCAAGTTCGACAGCTGCTTTATGGCGAGAAGTCTCCAGCAAATCTGACTCTCGACGAAGCCCGTCCCGCGTTCAGTCGCGATATTGTCGATCAGATCACGAATCTGAAGAGAAATGTTGATGCACTGAAGGTGACGTCGCCAGGGGCTCCCCCTCGCGCGATGATTGTCCGTGATGGGGCCTTGAATGATCCCGTGATTTTTGTGCGCGGTAACCCGGGACGGCGCGGCAAGCCGGTTCCACGGCAGTTCCTCGAGGTTGTTTCGATGCCCGAGCGCAAACCGTTTGCGCGAGGCAGTGGGCGCCTGGATCTGGCGGAAGCGATTGTTGATACACAAAACCCCCTGACAGCACGAGTCATGACGAACCGTGTCTGGCAGCACCACTTCGGGACGGGGATCGTCGCGACTCCGAGCGATTTCGGAACTCGCGGCCTCCCTCCTTCCCATCCTGAATTGCTCGACTGGTTGTCAGCGGAACTCAGCGGTCTCGACCATCCCGATTCGCCCATGAACTGGTCGCTGAAGAAGTTGCACCGGCTGATTATGGCCTCGTCCGTCTTTCAGCAGTCCGCTGCGGAAAATCCGGTTGCGCGTGGGGTCGATCCCGAGAACCGTTTGCTGTGGCGAATGCCGCGACAGCGACTGGACTTCGAATCCTTCCGCGATTCCCTGCTGGCCGTTTCTGGGAAACTTGATGATCGCATCGGGGGACAACCATTTGATGGTGTGATGAACCCAGCCACGACGCGACGGACGCTCTACACCTTGATTAACCGCAATGATTTGCCCGGGATTTTCCGAGCGTTCGACTTTGCGGACACTGATGCATCGGCATCGGATCGTCCTCAGACGACAGTGCCGCAACAGTCGTTGTTCGCGATGAATTCCCCGTTCATGCAGGAGCAATCAAGGCGGCTGGCGGCCGATTGTGTAGCGATGGCCAGCAATGATCCCGAGCGTCTTGAGCATCTGTATCAACGCGTTTTCGGACGTCAGCCAACAGTGGACGAACGGAGTGTCGCGCTGCAGTTCCTGGGCACGGCGGAGACGTCGGACAGCGAGAAACTTTCACCCTGGGACAGGCTGGCTCAGGTCCTGCTCATGACCAATGAGTTCATGTTCGTCGACTGAACCCCAATCAAACGCATCAGATCACTTCTTTCGATGCGTCGATTGATTGACTACTCCTAACCGACCCTTTCGGTTGAAACGGGTCGGTTAGGATGCTTTGAGGGTGTGAATGGTGACTCGATCGCGCCCGCCGCTTCGGGCCGGCATATCTGAGATCAGTCGGCGTAAGGTTCAGATTTCTCTTTGGCGGAATTACAGTCAGGTGAGCGAAACAGGGGGGCTTCTATTATCGCTCCGATCAATCGTCAAGCCGTTTCGGGATTGGGCTCACTCGCTGCATTTTTCCCATCAATTGAGTTGTGACATGCCTGTCGAACGGAACGACACCATTCGGTATTCTGACAGGCCAAATTGAAAGCGTGTCATCGACGAACATCGCAATTTCTGCGGTGCAGGCGGGAAGTTCCAACGGTTCCCTCAGAACGCATTTCGAAGGTGCCACGCTCGCCAGCTCGAATGTACGGTCACCGACGCGCAGTTCGAGTCTGACTCGCGCGGAGTACGTCGGTAGAGGTGCTGTAGATGACATGAACAATCACAACATGAAAAAGGCGGAACTCAATGCGCAACGATACCTTAAAACAAGAGGTCTAACAACGGAGAACGTGTTCGGGTTTGGCAAAGACGGATACGTCATGCAGACGTCCCGAGCGTCTGCCGTCAAAGCATTCTACTACGAAGCCCCATTCGAGTCCGAACTCGAAATCTACGAATATCTAAAACGTTGGGGCGTTTTCGAAGTTGCTGGATTTCACATCCCCGAGTTGATTGATTTTGACAGGAGTCAACAAGTGATCGAAATGTCAGTTGTCATGCCTCCGTATATTCTAGACTTCGTTGATGCGTTGATTGAACGCCCAATTGAACGGGACGAAGATCAAATTACCGCTCTGGCAGAAATTTTCGAGGACGACTGGCCCCGCGTAAAAATCGCAATCTGGCAGCTCGAAGAGCACGGTGTCTACCTGGGGGACGTCCATCCAAGGAATATTTGCTGTCGATAGGGGCGCTTTCGTTGATTCGACGATAGTTCAGAATGCCAATTAATCTGGCTCCGAGGAAATTAAAGGAAAATTCCCAAGACAAATCTCCAGTTCCTCAACCTTGATTCCGTAAATCCTGACTCGTCACAATGTGCCGTCGTTTCCTTTTTGACTTCGCACCAGATTTCATGCCAGCTTCGGATCGCGACTCACATCTTCGGCAGTCTCTTAAAGAGGATCCCTCTGAGCTGCTCTCCGCTGGGGCTGCTCCAGTCCGCCCTGAATTCAGGCGAAGATTCACTTGTTAATCTCAAATCGGCTTCAAATGAGTGATCCGTGTCCGCTGAATCGAACCCATACTTTCCATCGTTGAGTCACTCGTACAAATGATGTGGCTTCACGCTGAGAGAAAACAGTGATGGGATACCTCCTACTGCTCGTCGTAGTCTGTTTTATGCTCGGTGCAATCATATACGGCCCGTTTTACGTGAACCTTTGCCAGTGGGCGTTTCGTGGTAATCCTGGCGGGCGTTTCTCGCGCTGGCAGATTCTGGGGCAGTTCGTAACCGTTGGGTTACCAGGTCTATTGTGTCTTTGGATGCTTGGATACTGCCTTATCGATTTCGTGTATCGTCTTTTGAGATCGTAGATTATTTGCAAGTGCTCATCCGGCTGTTTGACAACAGATGGATGAATGGAGCCTCTACGTGTTCATGCCGAGTGCTCCTGCAAACGCTCACTCCGTGGGGATTTGACTGTGGCCAGACGGGTGGGCTTGGGCTTCGTCTAGTTGTGTTGAGCCGTGATTATGTCGTCGTGCTTGCAGAGAACGCTTGAAGTTCAGACAGCATGCCGCGTGAACGGCTGGTGATCTGGTCCATGCGTGTGCCGGAGGCGCTTGTCAACTCCCCCGTCTTCGCAGCCAGTTCCAATCGTTCGACCTCGTCGGCGAGCGAGTTGATTCCGAACATTCGCAGGCCGCTCTTCAGGGTATGTGCGGCTCGCTGAAACTGCTTCCACTCTCCCTCACTGCTGGATGATCGCATCGTCTGGAGCAGATGAGGGCCTTCCTCCAGAAATGCCTCGACGACTTGCCGCAGGAGATCCTCGTCGTGATTGACGGCCCGCCGTGCCAGATCCCAGTCGATGCGATCGCTGGCGGTGGTGTTGCTGGCTGCGGCTCCGACCAGCACTTGACCAGCCCCGATCCGCTCCAGTACCTGGAACAGTTGTTCGGCCCTGATCGGTTTCATCAGGTAGTCGTCCATACCTGATTCCAGGCACAACTCGCGGTCACCTTTCATCGCGTGGGCGGTCATTGCGACGATGGGGATATGTTCTCCGGTGAGCAGTTCCCTGCGCCGGATTTCCCGGGTCGCATCCAGCCCATCCAGTTCGGGCATCTGGACGTCCATCAGAACCAGATCGAAAGCACCCCGCTGAGAAAGTTCCACTGCTTCGCGGCCGTCGTTCGCAACCGTAACGCGATGTCCCCACTTCTCGAGCAATCCGATAGCCAGCTTCTGATTGATCAGGCTGTCTTCTGCCAGCAGGATCGACTTGGGGGCTCCCGATTTCCTCGCAGAAGATGCGGGGGTTTCTTGTGCTCCGCTTAAGGGCGACTGCCCGCCAACAGCCACAAGGATGGCATCGAGGAGTTCGGATTGCTTGATCGGTTTCACGAGGTAGGCTGCGACACCCAGTTCTTCACAGCGTCGCAGATCTCCCGGGCGATCCGCGGACGTCAGCATCATGACCATCGACCGGCACAGAACGCGATTTTCCTGGATCCGGCGAGCCAGCGTGAAGCCATCAACATCCGGCATGCTGGCATCTGTCAGAATCAGACCGTAGGGATTTCCCGCATCGGCCATTCTTTTCAGTTCATCGACAGCCTCTGCGACACTCGACACGGCCGTCGGTTTCATCGACCAGTTGTTGAGAATTTCGATCAGAATCCGGCGGTTTGTGGCGTTGTCGTCAACGACCAGTACAGGAAGTCCCTGCAGCATCGGAGGATAGATGGTTGAATTGCTGGCGAGAGCCTCGTCGGACGAGACGCCGAAACGGGCCAGAAAGTGAAACGTGCTTCCCTGATTCAGCGCACTATCAACCCAGACGCGCCCTTGCATCAGTTCTACCAGTCGCGACGAGATCGCCAGACCCAGTCCTGTGCCCCCGTAGCGTCGCGTCGTCGATGTGTCGGCCTGTTCGAAGGCTTCAAAGATCGTATGCAACTGATCGGCGGAAATGCCAATGCCGGTATCTGTCACACGAAAATGCAGGTACAAGTCGTGGTCGGTGCTGCTTTCCACATCGACGTGCAGGACCACTTCCCCTTTTTCGGTGAACTTGATGGCGTTGCCCACCAGGTTCATGACGATCTGCCGCAGACGGTGGGGATCTCCTTCGACGATTGCGGGAACCCCGGTCGCGACGTGGCAAGCAAGTTCCAGGTCCTTCCGGTGGGCGCGGAGCGCGAGGGATTTCGCGGTATCGCCCAGCAGTTCACGAAGGTCGAAGGGGACGCATTCGAGGCTGAGCTTGCCCGCTTCAATTTTGGAGAAGTCGAGGATGTCGTTGATGACCGAAAGAAGTGACTCGCCTGACTCCTGCACCAGAGCAAGGTACTCACGCTGGGTCACGTCGAGTTCCGTGTCTCGGACGAGTTCCGTCATGCCGATGATCGCGTTAAGCGGCGTGCGGATTTCGTGGCTCATATTGGCCAGGAAGTCACTCTTCGCACGGTTCGCCGATTCTGCCGCTTCCTTCGCCTTCAGGAGTTCGGCTTCGGCGAGGTGACGGGTTGTGATGTCGAGGGCAATTCCCAGGAAGCCAGAGACGTTGCCATCGGAGTCTCGCTTGGCTGTGACCGAGAGCGCGACTCGGATGTGGCTGCCATCCTTCCGAACGTACGTCCATTCCCGCTCGTCGTGCTCTCCACGTCGTGCATGTTCCACAAAGACGTCCATCCCCTGGATCGGCCGACCAAATTCGCGTGACATCTCGGCCGCACGGGCCTCGATTTCTGATCCCAGATGAAAGATCTCTGGTGTCTTGCCAAGCATCTCTTCCTTGGTGTATCCGAGCATCCGTTCGGCACCGGTATTGAAGAGATTGATTTTCCCGTCCAGATCTGACGAGATAATCGCCACCTGGGTCGCTGCATCCAGCACCGCTTGAAGTCGTGCCTGGGTCTGTACGAGTTCCCTTTCGGCGCATTCCTTTTCCGTCACGTCGGAAAAGATTCCCTGAATCCCGGCCAGATTCCCTGCAGCGTCGTAGACCGGGCTTTTGACCACGTGCGTATAACGCCGATCCCCGTTCGGCGTCTGGAACTCTTCGATGGTTTCGAGAGTACTCCGCTGTTCGAGCACTTTTCGGTCATCGGCACGGTATTTATCCGCCAGTTCACGCGGAAAAAAGTCGTAGTCGACATGTCCGATAATCGCTTCGGGCGGCCGATTGAAGGCTTCGCACAGCAATCGATTGGCGAAGGTGAACCGCCCGTTCAGATCCTTTCTGAGCATCGCCAAAGGCAGAGTCTCGACCAGAGACTGGTAGAAGACTTCCGACTCCATAAGAGCCTGTTCCACTTTGTGCCGATGCGAGAGTTCATTCTCGTAACGGTCCTGCAACCAGACGATGTCATTGCAGGCCGACTGCAGGGCTTTTACAAGACTTTCGCGAGGAAGTTCGGGATCAAAGTGGGGGATTGGCGTTGCAGGACGCGGGGGCGAATCCTCCGTCGCTGATGATTTCAACGGATTCGTGAACCTGCGGACTTCGGCAAGAATTTCGTCAGGAGTTCGCAGCCGTGAGATCATGCCCGCAACTCGCGCATGAAGGCAGGCGAGAATTGATTCACAGTTCCCGGGATCGATCAGAGCCAGAACCGGGCGAACCGGTTTTGAATCTGTCCTTGGAAGACTGTTGAGGATCTGCAGGTCGGAATCACCGATGATGAGAAGATCGGCCTCTTTCCACCGCGACGGCGCCTCTTCCGCGGGGACTGCCAGCACCTCGTAACCTGCTCGGTTCAGCACGAACTGGAGCGAATCACGGCGCCCTGAATCGCGTTCCACCACGATAAGTCGAGGCATCTCAACATCCTTCGGTCCGCACACCCCCGGCGGGACAGGGGACGCGCATTCAGGCAAAATTCCATTCAGAGTCTGGGAAGCTTGATTTCAAGGGAGGCAGGATACTCCTGAAACCTTTGGTTCAATCAGTTCACTCCACAAACTCTGGATTCAGGCTTTGTTCGAATCAGGACAGCAGGCGAATCTCTTTTTTCGGAAAACAGCGTCATTCATGGCGAGTCGAAATCGGTTTCGACCTGAAAATAAATCACAGGAAAAATGGGGAGGAATTGGCTCGAATCTTTCGAGGCCTCCTAACTATAGCGACATCCGCCGAGAGGTCGCCAATATAACTCATTCACTCCGTGAAAGTTCGGTTGAAAATCTCGCCTCTGGCGTGAAATGGGGACGAGAATTGCTCCGCGGGGAATATCCATTGACCCGGTCTGGTCACCCTCGAAAAATCGCGAGGCGACTGAGCAACTTTGCAATTTTGACAATCAGGGTACCTTCCATGTCACGACCAATTGATGATGTATCTGATCCGACACTGGAGCAGGATGATCGGTTTCCTTCCGGGGCATGGGAAGGGTATTACCTTGAGCCAGGATCGTCGAAGCGTTTCCAGATGGAACTTCATCTGGTCTTTCGCGACGGGACACTCCGGGGAGATGGACGTGATTCCGTCGGCGAGTTTCTCTTTAAAGGAACTTATGAGAAAGAGTCTGGTAAATGCTGGTGGACGAAACGGTACATTGGCGCGCATGATGTTGCGTATCAGGGGTACAACGAGGGGAGAGGAATCTGGGGCGTCTGGGAACTCAGCCTCGCCCACAAGGGAGGGTTCCATATCTGGCCCCGCGGTCAAGGAAGTGGCGAGGGGCAGGAAGTCTCAGAAGAAGCGGATCTTCCCGTGCTGATCGGGGCGGGGAACGAAGAACTCCGCAGCGAATCACTCAATCGATCGGAATCGGTGAATGACTGACGCCAGCGGGCAAAATCTCTCGCGTTCGGACGACGACCGAAGCCGGACGCGACGCAGATGGGATCTGTCTGCCGTGGTATCATCTTGATGCTGATATTTCACGCGGCAAACAATTTCAGTTTGTTGCAACCGGAACAGTGAGCATTCAAATCGGGGAACTGTTTTAGCAGAGACGATCGTCCGTGGTGTGGCTCCGTGACAGTAAGATTCTGCTTCAGGTTTCGCTGATGACTTGGGGAGAGTAGAATCCCCCAGAGAGTACCCGTTCTACCATTTTGACTCACTTTCCAAATCGCTACACAGACGGTGCCAGTATGGCCGAATCGCTCCGAGGTCGGTTTTTGATCGCCTCTAAACGACTGCGGGATGATAATTTTTATAAGACGGTCGTCTTGATGCTCGAACATGGCGAGCATGGTGCGATGGGTCTGGTCATCAATCGACCTCTTTCCGTCAAGGTCTCCGACGCTCTGTCCGGGCACTTTGATTTGCCGGAAATGGATGACGTCGTCTTTGGGGGAGGGCCTGTGGAACCTACGGCTCTTGTCATACTTCATGACGACGCCAGCTTTGAAGACACCGGGCCCGCGATCCTGCCGGGATTGTTCGTCGGCGGAAGCCCCGAAGCTTTTGAACGGGTCATCGGCGAAGCGGTCGCCAGTACGCCACCGTCTCACTCGTTCCGTGTCTTCTCGGGTTACTCTGGCTGGGGGCCCGGACAATTGGAAGGAGAGATCGAGCGGGGGGACTGGTTAACCTATCCCGGCAATCGGGAAATGGTATTTCACGAAGATCCCTATTCAGTCTACGAAACTCTTCTGCAGAAGTTCTACGAATCCAACCACCTGCTGCCTCATCGGGTCAAGGATCCCTCGGCAAACTAAGGTTTGCAGGACGGATTTCTATACAGGCAAAGGCCGAACCTACCTGTGGACGTTCGACAGTTACGACTCATCGAAGACCTGGCGGGAATCTTCCGAGGGGAGATTTTCTGTCATCCTCTTGCGCAGTCGATCTACGCCAGTGATGGAAGTTTGCATCAGGAAACGCCGCTCGGCGTGGCATTCCCGCATGACCGCGACGATGTCCAGACGCTGGTCCGTTACGCCGCCGAACAAAAGTTACCTCTCATCCCCCGCGGAGCAGGAACCAGCGTTGCAGGGGAGGCGTTAGGGGCGGGAATCATTGTCGATTTCTCTCGCCATATGCACGCGGTTGAGGAGGTGGGACAGCAGACTGTCCGTGTTCAGCCCGGTGTTGTGCTGAGTCGGCTCAACCATGTGCTGCGAGAGTCGGGGCGCTATTTTCCGCCAGACCCCGCCAACAGTGATACTACTACCATCGGAAGTATGCTCGCCCTGGATGCGGCAGGCTCTCACTCGATTCGCGTCGGGTCGACCCGCGACCATGTTAACAGTATCGAACTGGTGACGGCGAATGGCGTTCGATTTGAGGCGGGGAATGAACCCCTGCCGACTCATGAACGTTTCACAGAGGAGTCAAACGTCGATGAGGCAACGAAGTGGAAAAGTCATCTGCTCGAGCGGATTGAAGGATTGCTCGTCCGCAATGCGAAACTGATCCTGGAAAAGCAGCCGGAACGACAAGTCCGTAATCGAGCCGGCTATCTGCTGCGGGGCGTTCTGACAGATTCCGGGATTGTGCTGCCACGACTTCTGGTGGGCTCGGAGGGAACTCTGGGGCTCTTCACTGCCGCGACACTACGGACGTCTGCTCTTCCGGCCTGGCGTAGTGCGCTGCTGATCGGTTTCGAAACATTGGATTCGGCGATTCAGGCCGTGCAACCGATCGCTGTACTGCAGCCCAGTGCCTGTGACCTGATCGACCGCCGGCTGTTGTCCATGGCGCGCGATCTGGACGCGCGGTTTGCTTCCTTGATTCCGGCGAATGCCGAAGCCGCGTTGATCGTCGAGATGACGGGATTCAGCCACCCAGAAGCCGCGGGAGGGATTCGCGACGTTCAATTGGTCATCAAGGATTTGCCCGATCCCGGCCGGATGCTGTACGAGGCGACCACCTTCGATGAGGTCGAATTTCTGTGGTCGTTGCCGGGTGCGGTCATTCCGTTATTGAACCGGGCGCGGGGTGAGACGTCTCCGGTTCCGCTGGTGGAGGATATAGCAGTTCCCCCCGAGATGTTGCTCGAGTTCATCGCGCGATCCAGACGGATCTGGCAGAAGCATGAGTTGACGGCGTCGCTGTACGCCCATGCGGCCGTGGGGCAGGTCCACATGCGACCGTTCCTCAGGTCGCCTCTCGATCCGTTGCTGCTCGAAGATCTTGCGCGGGATCTCTATCACGCGGCGATTTCCGTTGGCGGATCGATTAGTGGCGAGCACGGACTGGGTTACTCTCGGACTGCGTTCCTGCCGTCGCAGTACGGTGAACTCTATCGGGTCTTCCAGCAACTTAAGTCGCTTTTCGATCCGGATCGATTGCTGAATCCCGATAAGATCCTGAGTGACGATCCGCATCTTACGGTCAATCATCTTCGCCCGGAGATCAAGCCAACGTCTACTCCGATTGAGCTCCAGTTGAACTGGAGTGCGGGAGAACTCGGGGCAACGGTGACCGCCTGTCACGGTTGCGGGGGATGTCGGACGCAGGAACCCAATTCACGGATGTGTCCCTTCTTCCGTCGCGAGACATCCGAGGCACGGACTCCTCGCGCCAAGGCGAACGCCTTGCGGGCCATCGTCGATGGACGACTTGCCGCACACGAACTCGCTTCGAGTGACATGCGTCGCTTGTCCGACTTCTGTTTCAACTGTAAGCAGTGTGAACTGGAATGTCCTACGGAAGTCAATATTCCGCACCTGATGCTCGAAGCTAAAGCCCAGTACGTGGCGGCGAACGGTCCGCGGATGTCAGAATGGTTTCTGTCGCGGGTCCATGGATGGAGCGAGTCACTCTGCCGGATGGCGTGGTTCATCAATCCATTAATTGCCAACCGGACTGTGCGGTGGCTGTTGGAGCGTGGTCTGGGGGTAGCTCGTCAGAGGAAGTTACCGGCATTTGCTCATAAGACATTTCTGAGCAGCGCACCACGTGAGTGGCTGGCACCTCCCGTGTCATTGCGAGATCCCATTCCGGTCGTGT
>NZ_DASWWZ010000417.1:0-4804 GCF_036405755.1 Schlesneria sp. | reverse complement strand
TTTCAGAAGCTGGGAGCGTATGGCACCTTCCATCCCGCCTGGGACAAAATCTACGGCGATCCATCGACCCCCTCCACGGCCGTTGTCTTTGGTGAGAAGGGGAGCGGAAAAACGGCTCTGCGGCTTCAGATTGTCGAACATACCGCGAAGTACAATAAAGCGAATCCCGATCACCGGGTCTTCATCGTCGACTACGATGACTTCAATCCGTTCCTCGATTCCTTCAACGAGAAAGTCGGCTGGACGGGGGCCAAACCCGAAAAGACACTGCAAAAATGGCGTCTTTGGGATCACATCGACTGCATCCTGTCACTCGCCACCACGGCGCTCGTTGATGATATTACCTCGGGCAAAAGTTCCTCGGAACAGGGGCCGTTCCACGCTTCGGCAGAAAAAGCGGCGACGTTGTCACCCAGCAACAAACGAGATCTGCTGCTGCTGGCCTCGTTTTACGATCACAGCACTGACAACGCGCAGCAGACTCGCTGGTCGAGCCTGCGTCGGAAACTGGGGGTCTCGAACTGGCGCAGTTATTGCGATTTCACCATCGGGCTCGCAACTACTGGCGTCCTGTTCGGTCTGCTCGCTTACCTGCAAAAGCTGGATCAACTGGGGCGGTACTGGCCCTGGCTGGTACTGGTTGCCGGGTGGGCACCCTGGCTTTGGAATCAGTTCAAGATGGCCACGCTGGGTTGGAAGGTCGCCCGTCAGATTCGCGTCCTGGACCGCCCCGTCAACCAGCTAAGATCTGTGCTGAGTCACTTCGATAGCAAGGATCTGGTCGGACAGCCCATTCCGTCACGTGACCGCAGCGACGATCGTTATGAATTGCTGACGAAACTCCAGAATATTCTGGAGGGACTCGGATTCGATTCGATCACCGTGCTGGTCGATCGAGTCGATGAACCCCACTTGATCAATGGTTCCCCCGAGCGGATGAAGGCTCTCTTGTGGTCGATGTTCGACAACAAGTTCCTGAAGCATGCGGGTATTGGTTTCAAGCTACTGCTGCCCGTCGAAGTCAGCTTCTACCTGACGCGGGAAGATAAGGAATTCTACGAAAAGTCACGGCTCGACAAGCAGAACCTGATTCGCACTCTCGAATGGACCGGCGAATCACTGTTTGACCTGGCTAACGACCGGGCTCGTGCCTGCACCACGAATGCGGACAAGCAGGTCTCGATCAAGAACTGGTTCGACGACTCCATCAGCGAAGCGGAACTGGTGGGTCATCTTTCAAGACTGCGCGTTCCCCGGCATCTGTTCAAGTTTCTGCATCGACTGCTGGTCGAACACTGTCACCGATACACGGACGAATCGCCACAGTGGAAGATCAATCGCGAAACGCTGCAGTCATCCCTGGCGCTTTACCTGCGCGATCTGGAAGCCTATGACCGCGGTCTTGGAACGGGTTGATCACAACGAGTTCACTTCCTAAGCGGAACAGGTCTTTCTGTTCCGCTTGAATCCGGGGGGACAGGATGGCGGACGCGACACGGCACGCCATTGACACGACAAATCAATCAGGATTTTCCGAAACGTCAGTGTGTCGCAGTGGCTGGCTGCCCCTTCAAGTGGTGGCTTTTTTTGCCGCTCAGCCGAATTTGACGACGTACCGTGCGAGGGTTTCGTCAAGCTGCACACGACTCTCCGGTCCAGGTGATCGCATCAAATTCCGATTCGGGGAAGGGGCCTGAGGGACGACTCATGCCAATTCGCGCAGTGGTCGATTTCTTTTCTCGCTGACGGGACCCCAACTAGAACCCGGCATCCCGTGCATCCGTCTCCCGCTGACGATGATCGATTCAGTACCGATGGACCGAGGCGGTGTGGTATTGTGAGAATTGTGTCTGAGCCGGCCTGGCGATTTCTTACTTGAAACTGACAGAACAAATGAGTGATTCCTGGATTGCTGATCGGATGCATCAGATCGATGCCTCTGGCATTCGCAAGGTCTTCGACCTGGCGGCGACGATGAAAGATCCGATCAATCTGAGTATCGGACAACCTCACTTCGATACGCCCGACCCGGTCAAGAAAGCGCTGATTTCTGCGGTCGAGGGGGGAAAGAACGTCTACAGCGTGACTCAGGGGATCTCTCCCCTCCGGGAAGCGTTACAGGCTCGAGTGACTGCGGAACTGGGGCATGCCGACCGTCAGACATTCATCACCAGTGGAACGAGTGGCGGGCTGCTTCTGGCACTTTCCGTCCTCGTGAATCCAGGTGACGAAGTCATCGTATTTGATCCCTGGTTTGTGATGTATAAGCATCTGGTCACGCTGGCTGGGGGAACCTGCCGCGTGATTGATACCTATCCTGATTTTACCATTGATCTGAACAAGGTCCGTGATGCGATCACACCGAAAACGAAGGTGATTCTGTGCAACAGCCCCTGCAATCCCACAGGGCATGTCGCGACGGAAGAAGAGATGAAAGGGCTGGCGGAACTGGCCGCCGAAAAGAACATCTGCCTCATTAGCGACGAAATCTATCGCGTCTTTACGTATGAACAACCCTTCGTCAGTCCGGCAAAGTGGAACGACCAGACACTGGTGATCGACGGATTCAGCAAGTCTCACTCGATGACCGGACTGAGGCTCGGGTTTGCTCACGGGCCTTCCCATCTGATCCAACAGATGATTAAGTTGCAGCAGTTCACCTTCGTCTGTGCACCGCAGCCCGTCCAATGGGCGGGGCTTGCAGCAATGTCGTATGACGTTTCGCATCACGTGGCCGACTATGCAAAGAAACGTCTGTTCCTGATCAACGAGTTGAAGAACGACTACGACATTCGTGGCAGTGGCGGGGCATTCTACCTGTTTATCAAGTCGCCCAAGGGGACCGGCACCGAGTTTACGAAGCGGGCGATCGAGAATGGTCTATTGATCATCCCTGGTAACGTCTTCAGTCCGCACGATACTCACTTCCGCGTCAGTTTTGCAGCCGAGAACGAGACGCTGGCGCGTGGCGTCGAAGTACTGAAAAAGCTCGTTCGCGAGTGATCCGGGGCTGTGGTAGAGGGGGGACCAGCAGCGTCCTGTCTGCTGATTGAATCTGTACAAATTCGAACGGCATTGGATAGCGCGGGAGTGATGATCGCAATGCAAAAAAGCCCGGCACCATCGCGTGATGATGTCGGGCTTTGATGGGGCACGTGGGCGAGTTCATTCTCGCTGACACGCGGCTGAATGCTACTGTGCAAATTCGGGACGACGGCGGTTCAACTGATCCTTCAGGCGTGCGACGATGCTGGAATGCATCTGACTGACGCGTGATTCCGACAGTCCCAAAGTGGTACCGATTTCTTTCATCGTCAGCTCTTCATAGTAGTAGAGGATGATGATCAATCGCTCATTGCGGTTCAGCCCCTTGGTGACGAGCTTCATCACGTCACGTTTCTGGATGCTGTCGGTGGGGTCTTCCCCTTTGGTATCTTCGATGATATCGATTTCGCGGACGTCTTTGTAACTGTCCGTTTCGTACCATTTCTTGTTCAGGCTGACGAGATTGACGGCAGAAGCTTCTGACTTGTGCTTGTCATACTCTTCCATCGGCAGGCCCATCTTCTGGGCGATTTCTGCATCTGATGGAGGACGGCCGAGTTCGGCTTCCGCTTCCTTGCGTGCCGCTTCCAGCTTGCTGGCTTTGCTACGGACAAGGCGTGGTACCCAGTCCATCGTGCGCAGTTCGTCGAGCATGGCACCGCGGATACGGGGGACGCAGTACGTTTCGAACTTGACGCCGCGGTCGAGGTCAAATGCTTCGATGGCATCCATCAATCCGAAAACTCCGGCGGAAATCAGATCGTTCAGATCGACTCCGTCGGGAAGCTTGGCCCAGACCCGTTCAGCGTTATATCGGACAAGCGGAAGAAATCGCTCGATAAGAGCGTTTCGCAAGTTCTGATTGGATTGATCTCGCTTAAAGTCCTGCCAGACCTGGGCGATTTCTTCGTCCGTTGCAACCTTCATTACCATCACACCCTCCATGGTGAGCAACCGGCTTCCACAGCGTGATTCTCTGTGGACGTGGCGTCGATGCCCGCGCTGTGGTTATTTAGTTACCAGTATTCAATTCAAGCCGATTTGCGCTGTTGATCCGATTCTGGCTGAACGCTTCCACCTTCCTGGTGGACAGGTCAGACGTCCTCTGATCAGACACTCCGCCATATCCCGTTCAATCATTATCGGCACAAGGAACCCTTCCATTTGAACTAATTCACTTTAATTCCCCCGAACGTCATAACCGGCCTCTTCTGGATCAAAGTGGAAAATTGGAAAAGAAGAAATCAAGATTTACGCGGCAATCATCAACTGAGTGTCTCCACAGGAAGGTAATTGCCTCAGGCCAGTAACTCGATTCGACATGGTTGAGCAAGGGCTCCCGACGGCTTGTCGATCCGGTAATCGTGGCATCACCGGAAGTGAGCTTTTCGATTCCGCAAGGTCAGGGGCACCTCGCGTCTGCCCCAGGTAGATAGGGGCGTAAACCGGATCATTCGTGTGCAAGGGTGTTGGCATCATCTGAATAAAGCTGCTGTTGTTGTGATTGGAGCGTGTCAAAGTACGGACGATGACTGTTGATCGAGCAACGGGGTGTACACCGTCGGCTGATCTACCCAGCCAATTGCAGTAGGCTGCGAAATTCAAATTGTGGAGTTGGGGAGAAAATCGTCGGCGATCTTGATTCGAGGGAGAGTCGATTCAAGATTGGTGCATGAACCCCGGTTGGGCCTGGGTTCTGCTCTATAAGTTGTCATCTGTTGTCAATTGCGCTGCAGTTGAATGGGAGGATTCAGTTGCA
>NZ_DASWWZ010000416.1:0-13867 GCF_036405755.1 Schlesneria sp. | reverse complement strand
GTTGCCGGCTGCAATTGCGCAAGACTTTCTGAACGGACAATCATATGGCACCGGATACTACACGGGCTCGGGCCAGGGTTATTACGGCGGTTCTGGTCAGGGGTATGGGGCATACGGATCGGGGTATTCATCTGAATTTGCACCGGGCTATCCCACACTCTCACAACAGAACTACGTCCCTTACCGCGACGACATCGCACCGGTTCGCTCGTATAATTCCTTTGGATCCGGCCGATATGGAGCGACGAGACCAAACTCGATCTTCCAGAACTCCTACAACCAAGGCTACGGTTTTGGGACCGGATATGACTACGGGTACGGCTTCGGTGGTGGGGGTCCTGGGCTCTCTTACGGCGGTCACCATCAGAGAATCGATGGCTTTGGCGGTTCCGGGGATCACTACTACCGCAAGGGCTCTCCGTACAGCCGATTCTAGGATCACCTCCCAGAATCACCGTAGACGAGATTAGCCGTTCGCCGAGGAATCGCCCGAGTTCTGGGCGATTCCCTGCGAGCGGAGCTGATTGCGAAAGAGTGGTGTGAACGTCTCTCCACTCGCCAGTTGACAATCCACCTTCACCCCCGTCCCTTGCACCCCGCCAAATATACTCGCCAGAGCAGCATCTGCCGCATCTCGCCCTGTGCCGATCCGCACCAGCCCGTTCAAGGGAGCCAGTCGGGTTGAATCAAACAACAGCCACTGACCTGCGACATAACATTCAAACAGGGCATGAAAGTCGGGCGGATTAAGCTGGTAGGCGTACCCCGAAAAATAGCGGGCGGGGATGTTCAGAGCCCGACAGAAGGCGATACCGAGATGGGCAAAGTCGCGGCAGACACCCCGGCGTTCCACCACCGTATCATAGGCGGATGTCTGCGAATCGGTGCTGCCTAACGCATATTCAATGTTCGAATGAATCCAGTCATCGATCGCAACCACTTTTTGATAAGGGTCGTTAATCTTACCGAACAGGTCCCAGGCGAGTTTCGACAGTCGATCCGACTGGACGTAACGGCTCGGAAACAAATACGGGATTGCGTTTCGGTCCATCTCCGCGATGGAGACGGGGGGGGCACCTTTTGCAGGTACCAGTTCCGTCGAGCAATCCACTGTTGCGGAATAGCAAATCTCGAGAGTTTGTGCGTTTCCGGTCTGTAACCGGATGAACCGGCTGCTTCCAGCCTCCAGGTAAAACTCTTCATAGTTGACCTGAGGGTTCGTCGTGAGCTTCTCCTCGACGACATATTGCGCGCTGCTCATCTGCGCCTGAATATTTAGAATCAGTGTCGAGGGAAACTTGACGTGATAATTCAACTTTGAGCTGACGTTAAATCGCATGAGCTTCTCAACTTCACTGGGAGGCCAAGTGGGAGGTCACGGAAATCATCCGAGAGCCTGACCAGGATGCACCGCGATCCCCAGGCCCTCAACCTTTTGTCATGCAGATGACGTTCCAATGGCGCGATTTCCTCCACAGTACCCGTTCGACCTCCACCAGGCGAGAACACGGGCGATTGTGGCCGTAACGATCGCAAAACCGAGAGGCAGACTGGATGGATCTGATCCACATTGGATTCCGGCGAGTCTGAGGGGATAATTTCCTCGAGATTCATAGAGAGCTCCCCGTCGCGGACCTATCCAGACTCGGAGCCGGTCAACCTGAATTCCAAGCGTGGCATCAGAATATACCCGGTTCTGAACTCGACATGGCGCTGCGAACTGGCCACTTTGCTATCATTGCTGCAGGTTACCCCCCTCGTCACCGATTCCCTTCGCGGGTCGAGATCATGTCGCTGAGAGCCAACGAGACATCTGCTTCCCCTGCGAAGAAAAGGAAACTCGCTTTCACCGCGCTTCCTCGGTCATTGTCTCAATCGAAACCGAGAACAAAAGAAGTCTCGGCGTCGGTCATCGTCAGTCTCGCGCTGCATGCCCTGGTACTATTTGTCTTGAGCTGGATTTACTTTGACCTGCCGCGGCCGATGCTCCTGGACTCGATCCTGACTCTGGTGGTCGCGGACGAGAAACCTTCCGTCGAAGCCCCGCAACTGGATCTTCCCACAGACGAAGCCGATCTCGCACCCGCCGAAATGGGCGAACTGCTGTCACACCTGGACTTGTCGGAAGATCTGACACAAGAACCGGTGGAGTCCGTTCAGTCCTTATCCACAGACCTGGACGGTGTGGATCGCCCGAAAGTCGTCCAGAATCCTCAGATCGTCGTCCCCCCCATCCAGCGTCCTGCAGCAAAGCGCGTCACCTCCAAGAAACGTACTTCCGGGCGAACAGGAAACGGGGGGCAGGCGGCAGATCCGGGTGAGCATGTGAATCATTTTGTCGGACGAAGCCCTAAATCGCGTGCCGCCCTGGTGAAACGAATGGGTGGGACCGATGCCAGTGAAGCCGCGGTTGCCCGGGGACTGGTCTGGCTCAAGAACCATCAGCGATTCGACGGTTCATGGAACTTCAATCACGCTCACTACCCGGCCTGCGACTGTTCCATGCCGGGCTACATGGACAACAACCCCAATGCTGCCACGGCGATGGCGCTCATGGCATTTCTCGGTGCCGGCCAGACACATGAAGAAGGTGAGTACCAAACCGAAGTTCTCAAAGGCCTGGATTTCCTCATGCAGAATGGGATGGAAGTTGAGTCGGGAATTTGCTTCTACGGAAACCTGGCTGGCCCACCAACCTACTACACACACGGCCTCGCGACGATCGCCCTGAGCGAGGCACTGGCGATGACCGGGGACGCCCGACTCAGACCTGTCGTTACCGGCGCCGTCGAGTTCCTCGTCGCAACCCAGGAACTCGGAGGGGGGTGGCGCTATTATCCGGGTCAGCCGGGGGATACGTCTGTCGTCGGCTGGCAACTTATGGCACTGAAAAGTGCTCAGTGTTCTCGTATCCCGATTCCGCAGCGAGTCTTTTCGGGGATTGATCAATTCCTTGTGGGTGTCTCGTCGATGCGCGGCTCACAGTACGCCTACACACCACAGCGGCGTGACGCTCCCACTCCTTCTATGACCGCCGTAGGTCTGTTAAGCCGGATGTATCTCGAGTGGAAAGACAACGGCAGGCTCGCCGCAGGTGTTCGGCTTCTGGACGAACATGGCCCCGACTACAACGATATGTACTACAACTATTACGCGACTCAGGTGATGCATCACTGGGGCGGCGCTGAGTGGGACCGCTGGAATCTAGTCATGCGCGAACGCCTGATCCGTACCCAGATTCAGGAAGGACATGCCACGGGGAGTTGGGATGTCGCCGACTATCACGGCAGGGGGGGAGGTCGGCTTTACATGACCACACTCGCACTGCTGACGCTGGAAGTCTACTACCGGCACCTGCCGCTATATCAGAAAGATCGAATCGAGATTCCACTCCTCGATAAGACGCAGGTCGACAAGACTCAGGCAGAGCCGAAAACGCCCTGACAAATCCCGGTAGCAGAGGGTCATGAAAACAGGTGCCCCGAGTTCTGCTGCCATCCTTGGACCGAGTCGGTTTCAATCGTCAATCGATGTTCACTTCGAGGGCCTTGACTGAGGCCTCGAGATCTCCTGTTCGAAAAACGGAGATAATCTGTTCGTGTTCTTCGTAGACTTCGATCGGATCCGAATACCGCTTTCGCTGTGTCTGCCAGAAATGCGAGCGGACGCGGGAAATCAACGTCATCCAGATCGCTTCCACATCTCGCTGCTTCGCCCGACGGACGATGGAACGGTGGAAGGCAATATCCTGCTCACCAATTGAAATGAAGTCGCTCGACAGACAGGCCGCTCTCAGCTTCTGGAGAATTTCGTTCCAGATCACGTAGTCAGCTTCATTGATCTCATGAAAGAACGATCGCAGCGCAAAAATTTCGACACTGCGACGAATCGGCACGACCAGTTCCCGGATGGCATCCGGGGGGCGTGAGGCAACTTTGACACCCAGATTCGGTCGCCCCTCCAGCAGTCCTTCCTGAGTCAACTGCTGAAGGGCCTCACGAATGGGAGTTCGACTGACGCCAAATCGTTCAACCAGTTTATTTTCGCTCAAACGTTCCCCTTCCGCGAAACGACCGCAGAGCAGGTCGTTTCGCAGTTGGTCAACGATTTGTTCGCGCAGGCTAAAAACCAGGCCAGCCATTAAATCATCTTTCCGAGCCTTCCAAGGGCTCCGACGAAGGACAAACTCCTGATTACTTTCGTCCTGATTCGGCGATCAGATACTTCGCCACGAAATCTTCATTCAGGGTGACTCCAAGGCCCGGCCCATCCGGTGGGGAAATCCAGCCATCAGTGGCCTGAACTCGCTCATGAGTCAATTCGTGACGCAGTGGCGAGTCTTCCACACAGTCCTCGAAGACAAATGCGTCTCGGCAGGTGCTGAGCCAATGCAGACTTGCTGCAACGGTCACAGGGCTGGTGTAGCAGTGATTGCAAAGCCGTGCACCGATTTCCTGGACACGCTGCTTAACGTAGTCGGCGTCAGTAAATCCGTTGCGTGCCAGGTCGACTTGATAGATGTCGAGAGCTCGAGCTTCGATCAAGGGACGCCAGGCCTCACGACCGCATTCCTCTTCACCCCCGGCAATTGGAACTGGTGAGCGGTCACGCAACCAGCGGTAACCTTCCACGTCTTCAGGTCGCAGCGGCTCTTCCAGCCAGCCGATCCCGTACTGCTCAAACGCATTGGCGCGCTGGAGTGCGGTGCGGGCGTCCCACACACAGCCGGCATCAATCAACAACGTTCCGTCGCCAATTCCGTCCCGGGCCGAACGGACCAATTCGATGTCGAGAGCTTCACTTTGCCCCATTGGCTCCCAGCCGAACTTGATTGCATTGTATCCCGCTGCACGCCAGCGCTGTGCGATCGCCTTGGTCTCGGCTCCATCACGTCCGAACAGAATCGAGGCATATGCCTTGATCCGGTCATGCTGCTTGCCACCCAGCAGGCGATGGATGGGCTGGTTGTAGAGTTTCCCTTTGAGGTCCCACAACGCCATGTCGACAGCGGCCATGGCCGTGATAGTCACCGAAGAACGACCGAAATAGAGCGTGCGGCGATGCATCTTCTGCCAGAGACGCTCGGTCTCGAGCGGGTTTTCGCCGATCAGCAGCTGACGCAGACCGCAGGCGATGTTGTGACTGAAAGGGGCGTCGATAATCGCCTTGACGACTTCAGGCTGAGAATCCGCTTCACCAATCCCTTCCAGACCCGAGTCGGTTTTAATGCGGACAAGCACAGCGTCCTGGCTACTGGCGGTTTTCGCTTCAACGCTGGGGACGCGCAACAACTGGCAGATGACTTCCGTAATTTTCATGTACTAAATCTTATCCGTGGAACAGAAAGGGGTAAGGAAACAAAACAAGATGCAAAAACGTCAACGAGGCAAACTTTTCCCGTCGATGGCCGCCTTAGCGTTTCAAAGCCGCGCCAAGAGTGTCACGAAGTGCATACTGCGCATACGGGAATGGGTACTTGTCAGAGTTTGGTTGCGGGACTGAAAAGGACGATCAGCAAAGGGATCGACCAGCCGACGGATCCGCTTCGAGCCCTGTATCGACGCTTCCATGGGTCGCACTACGTTTTTTGACGCAGCAGTTCGAGACCGAGAAAGCCCCCAACCGAAAGTCGGCTTAACAGCACTGAAGAGCTGGCACAGGCCTGAGTCCGAACAGAACCAGCGGTGGAACGCCGAGACGGCGAGCAGGAATTGTCCCGATCGCGTCCTCACCTGCGGTTGACAGTAAGCCGGCATTCAAATGCTTTCTTTCGGTGCACGCACCCTAATCCGCAAAAGAACCTCAACGCGGTCGACTGTACCGGGACGATGAATATCAACATGCATAAGAATCAACCTCTATGAAGTTGACCGCATATTGTATGCAGGATACTTTATTCATTATGCATCCGTTCACAAGCTCGGCGGGTGGAAATGTCCAACGAATTTTGAAGCTGGGAAGCACCACGTGGGACGACGGACGACCCTGCAGCCGATTTTGAGCTGCATCATCTTGTTCAGCTTCGTCACATCAGGTTGGGGTGCGGATGCGGCTCCCCCCGGCGACCTGCGCAGCCAGACGATCCAGCTCATCAAAAGCCGGTGTGTGAAGTGCCACGGCCCTGCCCAGCAGGAAGGAGGGCTGAGTCTTGCATTACCCTCTGGAATTGCCCGCGGGGGACATTCCGGTATCGCCGTCATCGCGGGAAACCCTGCTGAAAGTCTGCTCTGGCAACGCGTCGAAACCGATGCCATGCCCCCCGACGAACCGCTGACGCAGGAAGAAAAGGAACTGCTGCGTCACTGGATCGCTCAGGGTGCATCGGGGTTGCCCGAATCCGTCTCTCCCGTCGCGGATGGGGACGAGCACTGGGCCTTCCAGAAACTTGTGCCGAAAGAAGTCCCCCCGGTCATTGATGCACCCCGAGTCCTGACTCCGGTCGATGCATTTCTCTTGAAAGAGCTTGAAAAAGCCGGGTTAACGCTGAATACCGAAGCCGATCGGCGCCGTCTCATCCGCCGGGTCAGCCTTGATCTGACGGGTGTTCCTCCGACGCGGGACGAGATCCGGCTGTTCCTCAACGATCCGCATGAGCACGCCTATGAACAGATGGTTGAGAGATTTCTCGCCTCGGCTCGATACGGTGAACGGTGGGGAAAGCATTGGCTCGACGCGGCTGGCTACGCGGACTCCAATGGCTATTTCGGCGCGGATACTGATCGTCCTCTGGCATTCCGTTACCGCGACTACGTCATTCGCTCCATCAATGCGGACAAGCCGTTCGATCGATTCATCATTGAGCAACTCGCCGGAGACGAACTCGCACGAATCGACCGGCGGGAATTTGACGGTTCACCCGAGACGATCGAGTTACTCGAAGCGACCCATTTTCTCCGCAACAGCCCTGACGGGACCGACAGCAGTGACGGGAATGAAGATGAAGTTCGGGCCGACCGCTACGCTGTGCTGGAAGGGGAACTCCAGATCATCGGATCCGCACTTCTAGGAATCACCGTCCAGTGTGCACGCTGCCACGACCACAAATTTGAGCCGCTCCGACAGAAAGACTACTACCAGCTGCAAGCGGTTCTGTTTCCGGTGTTTAACGTCGACAAGTGGGTCACTCCCAACGCCAGACAAGTGACTGTCGGGTCGCCAGAACAGATTGCGGCCTACGAAACGACAATCCAGAAGATCAATGACGAAATTGCAGCCGCTCGCGAGAAATACCGCGAATGGATTCGTGCGAACAGAGAAGCGGGGAAACCCGTATTTCGCGATGACTTCGACGGAGCCGACAGAAAACTGGCTGACACGTGGGCCAATTCTGCACCGGGCGATGCCGCACCGGCGGGGCAACCCGCAGTTAACATCGACTCCACCGACGCCCCGGCCGCGAGGGCTTCTGACGGCCGACTGCAGATCCTCGAGTCCGGTGGCAGTGGTGATCGTGCCTGCAGCACCCGACAAATTTTCGATTGGACACCAGACCAGGAAGGAAACTGGATCCGCGTCACGTTCGATCTGGTGACAGGTGCCGACTACGTCGGTTACCTGATCGCTCTGCGAGATTTCAACGACGCTGAAGATTCTGTGGCGGGTAATATTCTACTGGACGGGGCCGCGTCGGGTGGAGTTACGGTTCACGTCGACTACCCCGGGACCGGCAGCCGCGGTGTGGGATCGATCAGTCAGCAGAAATGCCTCCCTGGCCACAACTACGGAGTGCAGGTGACAAACATGGGTGGCGGCAAGTACCAATTGGCCCATCTCTTCGATGGAGCTGTCGAAACTCAGTCGATCACTCTCACAGAGAAAGACCTGCCCGACGGCGGATTCGGTTTTGAATACTGCTGCGGTCGCAGCTTTACCGTCGACAACGTCCTGATTGAGACCGGTGAGACAACTCCTGATGCACTCGCCTTCCGTGAAGAGCTTGCGAAGCGAGTCGCGAAGAAGCGAGCGGAACACGAGGCAGAGATTCGCCAGATCGAAGCCCGTCGACCCCGTCATCCCGGAATCATCGCAGCCGCGATGGATCTGTCGGCAGAAGCTCCCGAGGTTTACCTGCTGGAGCGCGGGGTCTACAAAAACCGCAGCGAAAAAGTTGACGCTCGTGCGCCGGAAGTGCTGGCAGAGGAGACCAACCCGTCAACGCTGCTGGGGCGGACGCCGGAAGTGACCGGGTCCACCGGAAGCCGTCTGGCTCTGGCTCGCTGGCTGACGCAGCCCGACTCGCGAGCCGCCAGCCTCCTGGCTCGTGTCACAGCCAATCGCTGGTGGCAGCACCACTTCGGGACGGGGCTGGCTCCCACGCCTGAAAACCTGGGATACTCCGGCGTCGCACCGACTCATCCCGAGCTGTTGGAATATCTGGCGAGCGAACTGATTCGGAGCGGCTGGAGTGCAAAGTCATTCCATCGCCTGATCCTCCACTCCGCCGCCTACCGCCAGTCGAGCGTCCCTCACGAGAGGGGCAAGAACATCGACCCATCCAACCAGCTTTTGTGGCGATTCCCGCTGAATCGGATGGATGCCGAAAGCATTCGAGACTCGATGCTCGCAATCGCGGGTGAGCTGGACCTGAGGCAGGGTGGTCCGTACGTGCCCACGGCGCACGATGGGGAAGGGGACGTGGTTGTTAAGGAAACGACGGACGGAGCCTTAAGACGCAGCATCTACCTCCAGCAACGTCGCACTCAAGTGCCGGGGATTCTGGAAGTCTTCGACTCACCGTCGATTGTCGCCAATTGCACTCTGCGGATCCCGACGACCATTCCCCTGCAGTCACTCAAACTTCTGAATTCCGAATTTGTCCGAAGCCGGTCAGCGGCTTTCGCAAAACGGGTCTTGTCCGAAGTGGAAGGACCACTGACACGACGAATTGACTACGCCTTTGAACTGGCGGTTGGTCGGCCTGCCACCTCCGATGAGTCAGCTTTTGCGATCGACTTTCTCGAACGGCAACCTGCTGAATATCCTGGTCAGGCTGATGCGGAGGAACGGGCCTGGGTCGATTTCACAAACCTGTTACTTTCGATCAATGCATTCCTCTACATCGAATAAATATCTGGCCCAGCATCTCAGCGAGTTGATATTGCCATGCACTGCGCCGAACATTTTCTTCCGAATCGCCGAGCGTTCCTGAGCTATTCTGCGGGAAATCTCGGGGGACTGGCTTTGGCCCACCTGCTGAATCAGGAACGGGCGTCAGCGGCACCGTTGGGGAGTTCAAGCTCTCCCTTAGCGCTGGGGACGCACCATCCGGCCCGCGCCGATGCGGTGATCAGCCTGTTTCAGCACGGCGGCCCCAGTCAGATGGATCTGTTTGATCCGAAGCCCGAGCTGACGAAATATGATGGCAAACCATACGAGGGAGACCTCGAGATCCACTTCCCCGGCCAGAAGGGGAACCTGCTCGCCTCGCCGTTCAAATTTGAACCGCGCGGAGAATCAGGAATCGAACTGAGTGACTTGTTGCCGCACACCGCTACGATCGTGGACGACCTGACGCTCATTCGCTCGGTCACAACCGAGTCTGTCGATCATGAATCCGCACTGCGATTGATTCACAGCGGTAAGTTCCAGGCTGGCTATCCCACCTGGGGTTCCTGGGTGACCTACGGCCTGGGTACCGTCAATCAAAATCTCCCCGCGTATGTCGTGCTGACTGATCCGGGGGGAATGCCGGTGGATAGTGTCCGAAACTGGACCGCAGGATGGCTGCCTGCCGCCTATCAGGGAACCGCGTTCCGTCCCGGTGCGACGCCTGTCCCGAATCTTGCGACTCCCGCGGGCATCACCCCGGGAGCCCGCGCAAGGCAACTGGAACTGCTCGAATCGTTGAACAAGACACACCTGCGTTCCTACCCGAACAATACCGAACTCGCGGCTCGTATTAACAACTTTGAAATTGCCGCCCGGATGCAGGCGACCGTTCCGGAAGCACTTGATCTGTCGCAAGAGACAGAAGCAACGAAAGCGATGTACGGTCTCGACAACCCCGCGACGGCGGAATATGGCACCCGATGCCTGATTGCTCGACGGCTCGTCGAACGAGGAGTCCGGTTTGTCCAATTGTTTCTGGCAGGTCAGCCGTGGGATACGCATAGCAATAATGCCGCCACGCTGAAGTCACTGTGCGCCCGCAGTGACCAACCCAGTGCTGCACTCGTACGCGATTTGAAACAGCGAGGCTTGCTTGATCGCACAATCGTGATGTGGGGCGGAGAGTTCGGACGGTTGCCTGTGTCTCAGGGGAAAGACGGGCGAGACCACAACCGACATGCCAATTCGCTCTGGCTGGCCGGAGGGGGCTTTAAGGCGGGCTATTGCCATGGCCAGACGGACGACTTCAGCTACAAAGCGGTTCAGGATGTGGTAACGGTTCACGACCTGCACGCGACACTGCTTCACGCACTGGGCCTGGACCATAAAAAATTGACATACCCGCACAACGGCCTGCCGGGAAGCCTGACCGACATCGCAATTACGAAAGCAGAACTGGAGCCGAGGCTCCTAAGATAGTCGCCGCCACGGGCAGGGGATGGCGGCCCCGCAATACCCAATGAGGTCTGCAGCCAACGCCGCAGCCTTGCGGCCGGTTCCTGACGAGTCCGAAACGTGTCCCCTCATCTTGGCGCGTTTCCTCTTCCCGATCGATGACGTCGGTCACCGGAGGGAATGACCAGATGAACGGTGACGAACTCGTTCCATTTTCTTTCCCAAGGACGGAGCCGTGGAGTGCGAACTCGCCTCTCCCTCACGTCACCAATTACCAATGAACTCAATGGTGTGAGGCCACCCTGGGGCCGGAATTCGAGAAATGACGCCAGGTCCAGCAGTTGCCAACAGTCACAGAGAACGGATCGGATCGATGAAACCTCGCGTTGATGGAGTCGTCGATCGAGCCGTAACATAACTAACAGATGAATCTTACGTTCGATTTCACCTCGTCAGCATGGGGGACGAATAAGTCTCTGCAGAGATTTCCCTCACCGAACAATCGCGATTATGTCGATGGGTGAAACTCTACCGCTTGCGAACATGTGAACGGTGAATTCGTACGTCATTCGTGGTGCACTGGATTTCCTCGTGGAATTCGAGTGGAATGAAATCCGAAATAGGAAGATCACTCCACCGGACCGGACGCCGGGCCTTCGAAGACATGTCGGCCATCAGGAAGCAGGACGTGTTTGCAGGTGGCAACGGGCACTGCGTATGATGCCTGCCCATCGGCAGATTCAACGACAATCTCTCATCTAGACATGGGGAACCGGGTGAATCGCCAATAAAAAAGACTCACCCGGGATTTGAGGAGACAGACGAGATCATGGCAAAGCCTTTGCGAATCGGAATGGTGGGTTACGGGTTCATGGGTCGAACCCATTCCAATGCCTATCGTAAAGTGAACCACTTTTTTGATTCCGAGCATCATCCTGTCTTGAAGGCCGTCTGCGCGCGGGATGCCGAAAAGGTCAAGGCGTTTGCCGATCGCTGGGGGTACGAATCAATCGAAACCGACTGGCGCAAGCTGGTCGAACGCAAAGATATCGACGCGATTGATATCTGTACCCCCAACAACCTGCATCGTGACATTGCCATCGCTGCGGCCGAGAATGGCAAGATGATCCTCTGCGAGAAGCCACTCGCCATGGATACCGCGCAAGGCGAAGAGATGTGCCAGGCGGTCGAAAAGGCCAAGGTACTGAACACGGTCTGGTACAACTACCGCCGCGTTCCCGCCGTCACGTTCGCCAAGCAGTTGATCGATTCCGGGAAACTGGGGCGAATCTTCCACTATCGTGCAAACTTCCTGCAGGACTGGACCATCTCGGCGGACCTGCCTCAAGGGGGCGCGGCCTTGTGGCGGCTCGACGCCGCCGCAGCAGGAAGCGGGGTCACGGGTGACCTGCTCGCTCACTGTATCGATACAGCCATCTGGCTGAACGGTGACGTCAAGAACGTGACTGCCATGACCGAAACGTTCGTGAAGGAGCGTAAACACACGCTGACAGGCAAGGTCGAGAAAGTTGGTATCGACGACGCCTGTACGTTTATGTGCCGGTTTGGAAACGGGTCGCTGGGACTCTTTGAATCGACTCGTTACGCACGAGGCCACAAGGCACTGTACACGTTTGAAATCAACGGCGAACACGCGTCAATCAAGTGGGATCTTCACGATCTGCACCGTCTGCAGTGGTTCGATCACCGTGATGAAGGAAACCTGCGAGCCTGGCGGTCGATCCATATCACCGACGGCGATCACCCCTACATGGGCAACTGGTGGGTACCCGGTCTGCAGATCGGCTACGAGCACACATTTGTTCACCATGTCGCTGATTTCCTGCAAGGTGTCGACAAAGGTGTCTCTGTCTCACCGACCTTCCGCGAAGCCCTGGAAACGCAGAAAATTTGCGATGCTGTGCTGAAAAGTGCAAAGTCAGGAAGTTGGACCGAAGTCGGATAGCGTCCCCTTGGGGCGATGGTATAATGTTGTAGAAGCGATCAGCGTTTCGCTGCATTATGCGATCAACGGCAGCTTCCAATCCTGCCGGAAAAGTGTTCGATGAGGATTCGATCCTGGTGCACTGGGGAGATTCTTCCCGGTCCGTTGGCCATCGATGATGAAGTGAAAATTGCACGGGCGACATCACCGTCGCCCGTGCTTGCTTTTTCCTGTTGATCTGCAGTGCGAGTTGGAGGGGCCCCACTCGCTTCGAAGCGGGCTCTCGCCAACTCAGGTTTTTGAATTTGGATTGAGGAATAGACAATGGAACGGCAGCCAATTTCGCGAGAAGGGTACGAAAAGAAGAAGGAAGAGCTGCGTCAGCTTGAAGAAGTGGAAATGCCCAAGATCGCACAGGCGATTGCAGATGCACGTGATGAAGGGGACCTTCGCGAAAATGCAGAATACCATGGTCAGCGTGAAGCTCAGGGGATGCTTCAGGCGCGCATCAACTCACTGAAATCGACTCTCGCAGACTGCTATATCGTTGATAAATCCAGTCTGCCAAAGGGCATTGTGACCTTTGGCACACGCGTCACTGTCAAAGATCTGAGCGACAACTCGATCGAGCAGTATGAGTTTGTGGGTCCAGGTGAAGAGGACTACACCAGCGACGTTATGAAGATCCTCACCGCCTCACCGCTCGCGACGGCTCTCATGCACAAGAAAGTGGGAGATCGGGTTGAATTCCAGGCACCTCGCGGTGTGACGAACTACGAAATCACCGAGATCGAAGAGACGTGATCGTTTCGCAGTTCCCGGTTTCTCGTGGCGGCACAGGTGCAGCCAGATTGACTCGAACTCGGGCAGTTTGAGGCCGCCTCGATCGTGCGATCCCCCACTTCGGGAACCCCATCGCGAACAGGAAACGAGCCAGCATGCCAACCACACTCAATTAAAGTGCTACGAGCTCACGTTTCCGGAACTGGCGGCCCACCGGCTCGACTTCCCCTCTTATCCCACCCCGCAATCTTCTTGAACCGGCACCACAACATCACAGGGCGAGCATTCGAGTCACTCGCTGACTTCGAAGGATTCGTCGAGTTCTCGCCCTGATGATCATTTTTCGAGCCGTCAGCAGGCGGTTGAGCAAGCCCCTTTGCATGAAGCGCGAATGGGGCGATTCTCGCACCTGAACACGAGCCTGACGAAGCGGAAGGCTCTATGGCGAGGTAACACCCGACAGCCAGCGGTGAAGCCCCGTGGCTCCGTGGCTCCGGGGTGCATGTCAGCTTTTGATTTTTTTGTCTGCGACTCTCGGAGTTTTAGGCGGCCTGGTGAACGGCGATCCGGGTCGCGTATCAAGGTGTCGAGCGAGTCGTTCATCTTCGGAGAGTCCGGCGGCGCGGATTTGAAGAA
>NZ_DASWWZ010000415.1:0-3244 GCF_036405755.1 Schlesneria sp. | reverse complement strand
ACTACCTGATTGTGCTGCTCAGTGGATTGCTGGTCTTCTTGCCAGCCCATCATGCCCTGTCAGTCGATGCCTGGTTGCGGTCTTCACTGCGGTCTCAAGTTGTCCCCGCGTGGACACTCTGGCTGCTTCGATTACAGATTGGCATCCCGTATTTTTACGGAGGTCTCGCGAAGCTGGACAGTGACTGGCTGCAGGGGTATCCCCTCGGCATGTGGCTGAAACGCCGCTCGGACCTGCCCTGGGTCGGCGCGTCGCTGGCACACGAGTATGCGGGGATCGCATTCGCATGGGGCGGAATGCTGCTGGATCTGTTGATTGTGCCGTTGCTGCTGTGGAAACGGACACGCTGGCCCGCCCTCGCCGTCGGTGTTCTATTCCATCTGATGAATTCGGTCCTGTTCGAGATCGGAATCTTCCCGTGGTTGATGATCGGTGCAACATTACTCTTCTTCCCCCCCGACTGGCCTCGACGCTTCTTTTTGCGATCCCGATTGACGCCTGATGCGGGTCTTCTTCAGCCTGTTTCCCCCTCCCGGCAGAACATGACGCTCGGTCTATTGGGGGTCTATGTTGTCTGGCAGCTGCTCTTTCCATTTCGGGGTCTCTTCTATACCCAGCCTGCTACCTGGTCTGAGGAGGGGCACCACTTTGCCTGGCACATGATGCTGCGGGAGAAGGATGTGGGACTACGGTTTTACATCCGCGATCCCCGCAGTGGAGAAGGGGGAGTCGCTGATCTGCGTACGTTCCTGACGTCCCGGCAGTTGAGTCGGATGAGTAAAGACAGCGACATGATTCTGACATTCGTCCATTTTTTGCGGGACCACTTTCGGGCCCACGGAAAGGGGACGCTTCAGATCCGGGTTCTGGCGCTCGTCTCTTTAAATGGTCGCCGACCTCAACTGATGATGGATCCCGGCCTCGACTACGCCCGGGTCGAGCGGACCTGGTTCCCTCAGCCGTGGATTCTTCCGCTGACTGAACCTTTGAGACGCGAACCCTGGACTGTCCCGCTGGAAGAGTGGGAACAGCACGTATTAGTCCCTTCTCCCGAAGAAATGATCCAGCCGGCACCCCGGCAGGTCGATCCGTTCTTTCTCGTGACACCAACGGAAGACGCCACGTTTTGAAAGTTGAGCAGGGGCTTTTTGATTTCAGCGGCTCGGGCTGTGGTAAGAGTCCCGAGGGCACAGTGGCCGATAGGTTTTGCTCAGGCGGAGCTTTGCCGCTCGAACATACTTCCCTGCGGTGGCTTTTCTTTTGAAGAACAGGCTCCGTATTAGTTCGCCCCCCACCGGACGAGCCAGTGAGGGGCGTTTTATCGGCAGGTTTTGAATTTGCGAGGCGACCCGTGTGAAGGGGCTTACGAAGGCGGGTGCGACCGTGGTCGCATTCGATAAGCAGCCCTAGTTTTTCTCTGGCTCTTCGCTCTGCTGTGGGCGAATAGATTCGAAGTAGCGGCGGATTGTCTGACGGTGGCCGAGTGGAATTTGTTCGTTCTCGAGCACGGCTTCGCTCATCTTTTTGTACTGCTGATAGACGTCTTTGTATCCCCGCTGGGCTTCCTGACGACCTTCCGACGAGGAACTGGTTTCGAAGTCGGAATCACCTTCACCGGCCATCCCGGCGACCTGTTCACGATTGACTTCGGAATTCAGACTCGTGGCATCGCCATCAATGTTGCCGCTTTCCGACATTCCCCAGTTGGACGAGGAACTGGTTGATTTTTGCTTCTTCTTCCCTTTCGCAGTACTGTTTTGCTGGCAGTTACATTTGCGATCGCTCAATTCGGCCAGTTCTGCATTCAAGAGATCGTTGATTCGCTTCTTGCGTGCCTGTTTGCCTGCTTTTTCACCGAGCTTCCGGGCTCCGGCGAGTGCTTTGTCGTCGTCGTCCTCTTCGATGCCATCAGCCAGATCTTTGGCCGCATCGCTGATGGCCCCATCGGCTCCGTTACTGGAACGCTTGGCCGCCTTTTTCAGTTTTTCAGCGGTGGTGCGGGCTTCGTTGCGATCGAATTCCAGTTCGCTCAGTTCTGCCAGCTCTTTCATCGCCTTGTCGTACTTCCCCTCGGCAAGCGCCTGGCCTGCACCCTCCAGTGCTTTGGCGGAAGCCATGGCCTCGCCCACTTCCTGCAGTTGCTGATCGACTTGTTCCAGGCTCGACTGGCTTTGGGCGGACTGGATGGCGGCTTGCATCTCGGAGATCTTGGCGAGAGCCTCTTTCACGTCAACGCCGGGGTCTTTGAGTTCTTCCGTCTTCTGCTTGAGTTCCTTGAGAAGTTGCTCCAGGCCGGGGTCCGAATCGTTCTGAAATTCCTCTTCAAGTTCCTTGATGCTTTCTTCAATCGCCAGGGCTTCCGCCACGATTTGCTCGTCCGGAACAGTGGGTCCTGCGACGAGTTCTTCCTGTTTCAATGGGATCAGGGAAAAAATAACGGCAGCCGCCGTGGCGACCAGGGCACCGGTCAGAAGTCGGGGAGCCTTAAACGGGGCGACGACTTCCGGTTCAACCGTATCCAGGTGGCGCATCGCATCGGCCAGTTGCAATTCCGCGAAAGCCTGTTTTTCCGCGGGGATATGACGGCTGGCAAAATCGAGAGCCGATTCGGTGCGGTCCTTCAGGCCATAGTGGTGATCGACGGCGCGAGCCGCAGCGACCCAGTTAGGCCGTGGCATCAGCAAAACGATTGCGGCAAGACCTGCCAGGACGGGTCCGGCGATCAGGGCGGCCGCTGCCATCCAGCTGCCGTCGAGCCAGTGAACGGCAAGACGTGCCAGGGCGCACCCGATACCGATTGCTGCACCGCAGAGTAAGCCCGTAATCACCCACGTGGACATGGATTGAAATAGCTGTCGACGCTGTACAGGTTGAAGCTTGGAGCGAAGTTCTTCAGTCACAATGCGTCTCCCGGGAGGGGGGCTTCAGAATCGCAGAAAGGTTAAGGTGGCAAGATTCAAAGACAATGCGTCTGACAGACTATCTCTGACGTTGTGAAACGGCAAGAACAATCTCATCGAAAAAATCGAATTGGATTACAGACAATCGCTATGAAAGATTCTGGTAAAACTGTCGATTTTTGAGTTGCAATCCGCTGGTAAAATCGCCACAACAGTTGTACTGCTGATTGACACCCTCCTGAACTGCTCGTCTGCGAATTCCATATCCCCTTGCGGAAACCTGTACGAACAGTCGTGCTTGGTGCGGGCCCTTTTCATTGCAAATCTCTGACTAACGTCTTGAC
>NZ_DASWWZ010000414.1:0-8414 GCF_036405755.1 Schlesneria sp. | reverse complement strand
AAACCACTTTCAGCGTGGGAACCACGACCGGAGCGGAAGTACAGCGATCGAGACTGGACGAGCCAGGAAGGAGGGGACCCTCTTCAACTGAGGATCTCGTGAATTGTATTACCACCGTGCGCGATTGCGAGCGGACGTCCGAGACGGTCGGGGACTGTCATGTGCGGGTCAATTCCCAGCAGGTGATAGACCGTCGCAACCAGATCGCCGGGTGAGACAGCATGGCTGACGGGATACGCAGCCTGCCAGTCGGTTTCGCCGAAGACCATTCCCTGCTGCACACCGCCGCCGAAGAGCAGGCTGAACCCGCACTGAGGCCAGTGATCTCGACCCGCCTTGGAATTCACTTTGGGAGAACGGCCCATTTCACCCATCACGATGATCAGGGTCGAATCGAGCAGCCCTCGTTGTTCAAGATCTTCGACGAGAGCAGGGACGCACTGATCCAGAATGGGCAAGTTATACTCCTTGAGCATGCTGAAATTGTTTTCGTGCATGTCGTAGGAATGTCCGTACCGCCCGAAAATCTCGGCGTGAACGCTGATAAACGGGACCTGAGCTTCAACCAGGCGCCTCGCCACCAGCATGCTCGATCCGTTCAGGTCCCGTCCATACCGCTCGCGCAGGGCATCCGTTTCCTGATCGAGATCGAACGCGTCGCGTGTTCTGCTGGAGGTCAGCATGTCGAACGCGTGCTGCTGGAACTGACTCAATCGATCAAGGACGCCCGAGCGGCGAGTCTCTTCAAATTCGATATCGAGTTGATCGAGAATCGACCGACGGCGACTCAATCGGTCAACGGTAATGCCGGGCAGTTCGTCCAGCGAAGGAAGCCGCGGTTCGCCCAGCGGCAGAACCGGGTCGTAGTACGATACCTTCGGTTCCCGCTGAAATTTCGGGTCGCAGACGGCGAACAGCGGGTCATATTGGCTACCGAGAAAACCACCGTAGGGTCCGGGTCGTCGAATCCCCGGATACATGGCACTTTCACCCCAGCCGGGATAACAGGGAAGGCAGACAGCGCCCGGCATCCCTTTGGGGCTCATTCCCAGGTACTGACAGATGGCTCCGATATCTGGCGGATCTGTCGGTTCTGCCTTGATCTGGGCGAAGCTGCCGTCGGTAAATCCCGTCATGATCGGCAACGGATTGTGTGCGTTATATCCGTGAGACACCGTTCGAATGAGACAAGCCTTGTGCATCAATCCGGCCACGTTCGGAAGATGCTCGCAGATTTGTAAACCGGGGACTGACGTTGCGATGGGCTGAAATTCGCCCCTGACTTCCACAGGTGCCAGTGGCTTCATGTCAAACATATCCAGTTGACTGGGACCACCGAGCAGGTTGAAGAGAATCACCGACTTGACGCGGCCTGCGGGCTTTTGCGGTGACGCTTCCGACGCATGAAGCAATCGCGGAAGACTGAGCCCCCCGAAGAGTGATAACGCTCCCACTCGCATGAGTTCACGACGAGTGACTCCGTCACACAGTTTCGCAGCACCACCGAGGATCGTCAGCATCGCCTGCACCCCTGTGAACCCACAACCTATCAGCAGAAGTTTATCAATCTTCTGCCGCTCAGGAAGTCACATTCAGGTTTCACTGCGGTCTCCCTCAGATCTTCGCAATGAATCATCGTTTACTTTTACGCCCTTCGTTGAGACGCTGAATCAGATCGACCCGACTCATTTCGCGACTCTCAGAGATTGACCATGTACGAAGTGTTCCATTTCCGCTGGTCGAATAGATCACGTCGCTCGATCTGGCAAAAGCAATTCGAGGGAATTCCGCCTCGACAGGCAGACGATGCAGCGGTGTCCCCTCTCTCGCATCGAAGATCTGAATCCCCGCAGCGGGGGATGTTGCGGCCAGCCAGCCACTCTCCCGCGTGAAAGCAAGGCTGATGAACGGCACCCCTTCAGACATCTTCGTCAGCCAAAGTTTTTCACCACTCGGGGCGTCATAGACAATCACGTTCCGGTCTTGCACGACCGCGAGCAAACCGCCGTCATCGGAAAACAGCAGTGACTTCACATGACGACTGTCATCGCGAAATGAGTGAATCCTCACTCCATTCATCACGTCATACAGGGCAATCCCATTTGTCAATGTCGAGACGGCAAGAACCTGGCCACGTGGGTCCAGAGCCAGTTTTCCTGCGGGGATTTCCAGGGTGAAGTCGACGACCAGCGGATCGTCTTCGGAAAACTTCCAGTAACGGGCGAGTGTTCCGTTGGCGACCCGGATTCCGGACTGACCATTCGCAGCCAGGTCGGTCAACAACCGCTGGCATTCTGGAACTTGTTCAGAAATGAGAGTGGCACCATCCCGAATGATTTCCACTTCGTTGTCCTGGTTGGAGTACAGAACGGTTCGGCCATCAAAGCTGATTCCCCAATTGCCGATCGCATCATTGCGGCGACGATACACGGGTTGGACTTGATTCGTCTCGAGATCGACGGCAATCAGTTCCCACATCCCGAGTTGACACCAGAGTGTCTTTCCGTCGGATGTCATCGCGGTTCTCATGATCTGCTGAACTTCAGCGTGAAGCTCATCAGAGTTGCCGCCTTGATCAGGAATGAAGAGCGAGTGGCACCCGATAAACCCGATCCAGATCAGGCTCGTCACGATAAACACTTCCAGTGCCAGAGTGAGGATCGAGTGCCCGCTTCTGTCCGGGCGCCGGGACTCTTTCTGCGCAGAACAGCGATTCTTTGTTCGCTCGTCCAGGGCCCCACCCGGGAAGCACTCAAGGGGTCGAGTGCCGTCGGGATTCGAACGAGTACGGTATCGCTTCATCGAAAATCTCCGCAGAGTGAGCCCGTTCCGTGAGGAACCACTGGTCAGCCACATCCGATCGTGTGAGCGCACGGCGATCCACGCTCGCCGCATCCGCACGAGAAAAAAGAGAGAAAGAAGGCAGCGGGTCGAAGACTGAAATCAGTCGTCGCAATAATCGCCGCTGAGATAGATCAGCCGCTGTCCATCCGGCGTCCAGGACATGTCAAAGTTGTTACGCGTCGGATCCTGACCAGGCACAAGCTCTACCGAACCAGGCTTGTCAGGGTCGAACTCATACAGTTGTTTCAGCCCCTTGCGAGCCGAACAAACCCCTGAAAAAACAATCCGATCTCCCGCAGGATGCCAGGCAAAGTCCGTCATTATGTTCTGGCGGAATGTATGATGAACCTTCAGATTGGCAATGTCGTCAATTCCGGTCATCGTCGTCGTGCAGATATCGCGTGCGCCATTGGAACGAACACCCACAAAGCAGAATGACTTCCCATCCGGTGACCACGTTCCATTAGAAACGATGTGAATAAAGGGATTGGACCGCCCCCCGATAATGGTGCGATTGGTCCCGGGTGTCAGGTCCAGTACCGTAAGTTCAGGGCTGAAGGTCACGGCAACTTTGGTACCTTCGGGCGACATCTGACCACCTGATCCAGGCCTGATAAAGGTGCGTTCCTGAGACTCCCGATCAACGCGCCAGATGCCCGAACGGGGTTCCTGACGCGTGCAGAGCAAGTACCGGCCGAAAGGGAACCATGTCGGCATCTGGCCTGAGCAGATGCGTTTCGGGGGCCCACCATCAATCGGCATGACAAAGATCTGCATATCGTCGGAGTTACCAAGGGGAGCCGCGTCAAACGCGATCCATTGACCGTCGTGAGATACCGCCGGAGATCCGATCAAGGGGTGCCCTTCGAACTGATACAGTAACTTCAATTCACTCCCGTCCCGATTCAGTGAAAAAAATTCGTTCGGTTTTTTCTCGAGTGGTTTCGCGGAAATTCGCGTCACCGGCTCACCCCGAAGCGGAGTGCTTGCCGGCGTGCTGTTGTCGCGCCCGGAAGTGGCCTTCGCAGAATTCTCCTCGGACTTCGGGGTCACCAAGATCGGGGCCGAACGGTTAAGCGTTGAGCTACTGAAGCTTCCTCTCACAGAACTCGATCGAGCGACAGACGGTACAGACTTCGGGTCACTCCACCGAGTCTCCTCACCCTCAATCAATTCTGTAGCACGTCGTTTCACAATCTGGGTTCGTTGAGCCTTTCGTTGTTCGAGTTGCTCCTCCATCCGACTGAGCCGTGCCTGCATCTCCCGTAATCGAGATTGCTCGATCTGGGTCTTAAGATCCAGTGCTTTGGCCAGTGTCTCTTCCAGTGCCTGTCGCGCGTCCTGGATGGCATCTGATTCAGGAGTGCCAACCGGACTGACCTTCAACATCTGCCGAATCTGTTCGGCTTGTCGAGTTGATCGGGATTCATACTTGGCAACCTCATCCTGCAGCCGTCTCACCTCCGCAGAATCCAGCGCCAGTCGCAGTTTTTTTTGAGCATCTCCGGGAGCCACCAGCTCGGGTCCCCCCTGCACCGAATCCGGCTGAACAACATCCGGTGAAGTCCATTCGCCACTCCTGGATGACAGGACGTAGATCTGATCTCCAATTTTGACGGACAGCGTATTCCGCAAATGAACCGGCTCCGCATCCCTCACGATCTCAGGCGGAAGTCTTAACATAGCCCAGCGACCAATCTTGCTGCTGTACCCAAAGATCTGTTGATTGATCACGACACTTGCGAAGACATCGCTTAATGTCGCCTTCTTCAACCTCGACGAACCATCGTCTGGATTTGCAACTGTCAGAGTGTCCCACTTGCCAAGCGACGAACTGTAAGCCGCGATACCGTCCTTTGTTTCCACCAGCAGCACGTCAGCGCTCTCCAGACGTGACAATGGATTATCGGTTTTCAAGGAACCTGGTTCAGCCACGGATGAGTCAGCGGAGGGTGTCTGAGAATTCGGCTCAACGGTCGGCTCACGGGCAGGCGGTTGTGCCGGACGACTTCCTTGACCGGACACAGGTCCGTCGATTGTTTCAGCTAAGGGATTTGACGTCGCGGAGACTGTCGTCTCGTCCGTCCGCCGTGCATCGCTTCCCGGAGAATTGGCGCCGGACTTGAGAGCATAGAGCCGATTCTGACTGGCCACATAGAGTGTGTCGTTCGCCACAATCGGCGTCGTCCGGATAGACTTGTCGAAGCGATTCTCAGCGAGAACCCGATGAGTCTTTGATAGTTCGAAGACCACAACATCCCCACCCACGTCGCAGATGTAGACTTTGTCCTCCACGATTAACGGAGAAGACTGGACGGGCGAAAACATGTCGTGAGTCCAGTAAACAACTGGCTTACCCTCGTTAACTTGCTTCGCATCCAGGCAGTGCACAACGCCTGACAGGTCGGGCACAATCAGCAGATCATTCTTAATCGCAACACTGCTGACCGTACGATGCAGGATCTCTTCAAATTCAATCTTCCGATTCTCGTTACGGTCGCTTTGGTCGTACTGCCATCGCAGGGCCGAGTTGGGATTCGGAATTGCCTGGTGTCCCTGCGTGGGATCAATGGCCGCCAGCCGTTGTGGGGGGACTTCCTTCCCTTCAGAGTCGACCGCCAGTTCAATGCTGACGTCCCCTTCACGGGTCGGATCGATGCAGTACAGCATCCCCGCTCCGTCACTGCTTTCCTGGTCTTCCCCCATCCCGATATAGAGATAGCCATCGTAGAATACCGGCGTCGCCACAATCGGATTACGGATCTGATCAGTCCCGCCGACATTGACCGAGTATTGGACCGCTTTGGGATTTCCATCAAATTTCCAGAGGAGTTTGGCTCGCCCCAGTCCGTCTCCTGCCGGGTCAAAGCTGTAGATCCATCCGTCTCCCCCGGCCATGACCACTTGGTCTCGTCCCCCTGCGTGGAAGATGCAGGGACTTGACCATTGGCCGTGCAGGATGTTTCCCCCCGGCGAACTGTCGGACCAGATCAGTTCGCCAGTCGACTTGTTCAGGCAGATGAAACTGGGTGCCTTAGCGGTCGGAATGCTCAGATGATTCGAATCCACGCCGTTACCCGTGATGACAAAGCAATATTCCCCCAGGCACGTGATCGAGCAGGAACTATGCTTGTGAGGGGTCACTCCCAACTGCGTCATCATGTCGAAGTGCCAGACAATGTCGTCCTCGTCCCGATTCTTATTACTCTCGGACTTATACGGACCATCGTTCTGGGCATCGTGGAACCCTTCCGTATCGAGACAGACAACTTCCGCACGTCCCGTCACGTACCAGAGGCGATTCCCCTCGCAATAGGGCGTTGAACAGTTCCCCAAGCTGGCGACGAAGTTGCTTCGCCCCGTTGCCAGCATCAGCGTGGACGCCTGCCACAGGAATGCACCCGTCTTTTCTTCAAACGCAATCAAGGCCCCCAGATTCATCTGAGAGGGGTAGCGTTTCACGTATCCGTGAGTATTGTTCGTTCCGACAAAGATCTTGCCATTCGCCACGACCGGACTTCCGTTCGTCTGCGAGCCAAGTGGCACTGACCACAGGACATTCTCTCCTGTGCGGACATCCCAGTGGACGGGGATCGCTGTCCCGGCAGGAGTATTGTTTCGTCGAGACGAGCCACCCCATTGGGGCCAGTCGAGGGGACCGACTCTCATCGCCTCCAGGCTCTCCAGTACATCGCGGGTGGGATCAAACTTCTCGTCAGCCGCAGCGTGCTGGAACAGGACGAGACACGCGACAACTGCGGTGATCATTGAATGGAAACTTGACATGACAACCTCAATTGTGCTTCGAATCGGTGAATTCAGCGTCGTCCGCCAGTATCGCCTCGAGCAGTTCGACCAGCTCTTCGACAGCGTCCAGTTCCGAAGCGGTGTCGTTCCAGTGCGGCAGAACGGACACAGTCCTGGCTTCCTTTTGTAATTCGCTCGCTCCGGCCGCATCGATACCGTCGAGTTGCTGGTGGTCGTTACCAACCGACGTCATTGGCGAATCGGTCGGGGTGAAGAGATTCCACGTTCCCCAGGCAGCGAGCGTGCAAAATCCCAGACCGATGACTGTCCTGCCGACCAGTCGCCGGGATCGCCCGGCGCCAGCGGAGGCGGAGCGTCCTTCCTGCGGCCGCAACTCCCAGTCGCCGACACCTTGAGGAAACGGGACCGTCGTCGGTTGCTGGACGTGCGCCAGACAGGCTTCGAGGAGATTCGAAACATCCTGAGCCCGGGCGAAGCGACTGGCCGCATCTTTCGAGAGCAGTTTCATGACAATCCGCTCAAGCCACGCGGGAATGTCCGGATTGATCTCTCGAATCGGGCGAGGCGAGGTTTCGCGGATCCGGCGCAGAATTCCGAAGGTCGTTTCCGCACGAAACGGCGGCCGACCGGTACACATGGCGTAGAGCACGCCTCCCAGGCTGAACAAGTCCGAGCGGCGATCAACGGCGTCACCATTCGCCTGCTCGGGTGACATATACTGTGGCGTTCCGGCAATGATTCCCGTGCGGGTGAGTGTCGCGTCGTCGACTGCTCGGGCCAGGCCGAAGTCCGTCAGCAACACCCGATCGACATTATTCTCCAGCAGGATATTGGCCGGTTTGACATCGCGATGCACGAGCCCCTGGGAATGAGCCGCTGCCAATCCTGCCGCCGTCTGCATTCCGATGCGAAGGATGTCCTTCAGTTCAAGTGCCCCTTTCCGGTCGAGTCGTTCCTGCAGCGACTCACAGGCAACCAGGGGCATCACCAGGAACGGCAGTTTGGCCGTTGCATTCACCGAGTGGATCGCCATCACGTGAGGATGGACGACCGCCGCCGTCGCCTGGGCTTCGCGGGCGAATCGACGCCGGGCCGCACCACTGGTTGCCAGATTGGGCGACAGGACCTTGACCGCCACGTGACGATGAAGTTCCTGCTGATAGCATTTCAGCACGATCCCCATCCCGCCCCGTCCAATCACTTCCAGCACTTCATACTCACCCAGCCGCCCCAGCGATCGGTCGTCGTCGCTGGGGTCCAGAAAGTCAACCGCGAAGTCCGAGGAAAAGTGCGAGACGTCCTCGTCGTAAGGTGGGGGACTGTAATTCGTCATGACCGTGCGACGAGCGGCGCTGCGTGCGAGTCGCTGACTCGCTTCTTCCCACCAGTTGGTTTGAGCGGCGAGGACTTCAAAATCCCGACGACAGTCGTCGCATGAAGAGAGATGCTCTGCAATCAGCGACTCTTCCGGCTCGGGAAGTGATTCTGTCAGCAGCTTTTCAAGCTTCGCGTGATCGCAATGCTGAGTATGTCGATCGTTCATGGCACGAGGCTTCACTACAAGGTTTTGTCGGAGCAGATTCTTCTACAATCGCAAAGTCAGTTACAAGGTTCGAAGAGATCACCCACCAACCGGTCCGCCATCCGGAATCCGCGCATCAGACTCAGGTCACGTATCACGCTCAGCTTCAAACCCCTCGACGATCTGCCGCAGTCGGGCGATGACCCGGCTGCGCGCGACATAGACGCTTCCCGTCGTCATTCCCAGGCTCTCGGCCACATCTCCGATCGGTTCATTCAAC
>NZ_DASWWZ010000413.1:0-5161 GCF_036405755.1 Schlesneria sp. | reverse complement strand
TCAGCAGTCCTGCGGAAATACAGCCAACATCGGTTGCGGTATTGTACCAGAACATGAACTTGAGCATTGAACGTTCATCATAGCCACGTCCCGACTGCAGGAACTTCGGCATCCAGACGCGGAACAGGTGCCAGCATGCGTTAATCGAGACGACCATGATGACCATGATCAGAAACTTGCGGCTGAACACCGCCGACAAAAAGGTGTCCTGATCGACGGCCGATTCACCATCGACGGCCGTCACCGTCGGAACGGGTGCGAGATCCTCTGTGCGAGTCGAAAAGAACCATAGAATCGACCAGACAGAACCGACTGCCGCGATAATCTGGAAAACCGGTCGCCAACTTCCTGGTGCATCGGTCAGCATTTTCAACATGATCAACGGAGTGACAATCGCACCGATTGCGGTTCCGCTCTGCAGCACACTGTTACCAAGAGTACGGTTTTCGGGGGGAAGCAGACGGTGAGTCGTCTTCAGGGCGCAAGGCCAGTGCCCCGCTTCAAAGAAGCCCAGTAGCAGACGGCACAACATCAATCCCAGGTATGTTTCAACGAAACCCGTCAGAAAGCCCATCAATGACCAGAGCAACAGCACCGCAGGGTAAAGAAACCGCACATTCGTGCGGTCAGCGATGGTCCCGAACACCAGTGCTCCCGTCGCGAACGCCAGCCCGAACGCAGTCTCAAGATAACCGTACTGGGCCTCGGAGAGACTGAATTCACGGGTAATCCGCTGAGAGACGTTCGCCAGTGTCTGGCGATCCATGTAGTTGATCGTACTCGCACAGAGCAACAGTCCGCAGACCCACCACGTCCAAAGCGTTCGAGAAGCGGGCGGTTGCTGCATTCGTTGTGTTTCCTGAAACAAAAGAGGGATCAATCACAGGGAAACCGGGTCCGCAACGTCTGGGACCCGGATTAGAGGGAAGAGAAATTCGCGAGCAGTTTCAGTCCCACTTTCTGACTCTTCTCCGGATGGAACTGAGTGGCGAAGAGATTCCCCCGCTGAACCATTGCCGTGAACGGGACACCATACTCGGTCCGAGCCGCAATCACGGAATCATCCGTTGGTCGAACGTAGTAGCTATGGACGAAGTAGAAGGATGCATCAGAGGGAATGTCATTCAGCAGCGGGCAATGTCCGGTTGTCTGCAGAGTATTCCAGCCCATGTGAGGGACTTTGATATCGGGCAGCGACGGAAAGCGGACGACATCCCCAGAAAGGACTCCCAGCCCGCTCCATTCGCCGTCCTCAAAGCTGACATCGAACAGCATTTGGAGGCCGAGGCAGATCCCCAGAAACGGCTTGTTCTGGCGAACGTGTTCCCGGATTGGCTGGATGAGTTTCAGTCGTTCGAGTTCACGGATCGCGTCCCGAAAGGCCCCCACGCCCGGCAGTACAAGCTTCTGAGCATCCGCAACCTGCTCTGGAGTGGTGATGATCTGCGCGGCAACGCCGAGCTTTTCAAACGCTTTCTGAACACTCCGCAGATTCCCCATTCCGTAGTCGACGATGCTGATCATGATTCGAAGTCTGTCGCACGCTAGAGTTATGAAATACTCATCCGACACGTTGAGGCCGGCCAGGTTCATGCCCCGAATTGACGAGCCAGTTCGATCAGGGATTTGACCATATGGCCGGTCGCTCCCGCCTCACGATGCCCCTTGTTCGAGGAAGCGTAGGCGGGGCCGGCGATATCCAGGTGAACCCACGGCTTGGTCCCCACAAAGTGCTGCAGGAATCGTGCGGCCGAAATCGCCCCGCCCCAGCGACCTCCCGTGTTTTTAATATCGCCGACATCCCCCTTGATGAGATCTTCATACAAATCCCACATCGGCAGTTGCCAGACATCTTCGCCCGTCGTCTTCGCTGCGGTCAGAACCTTGTCACACCAGGGTTGATCGTTCGTGAAGGCTCCAGACACGTCTTCGCCCAAAGCCACGACGCAAGCACCAGTCAGCGTGGCCAGATCGACAATTTTGTCGACCCCCGCATCGACGGCGTAGCTGAGTACGTCGGCCAGGACGAGTCGTCCCTCCGCATCCGTGTTCAGCACTTCAATCGTCACGCCATTCCGTGCGGTGAGGATGTCGCCCAGCTTGAATGCCGAGCCGCTGATCATGTTCTCGACCATTCCCATATAGCCGACGACATTCACGGGAAGTTTCAGCCGGGCGATGGCGGTCATTGCCCCCAGGACGGTCGCGGCGCCCGCCATGTCACACTTCATCGTCAACATGCCGTCGCTTGGCTTCAACGAGAGCCCGCCGCTGTCAAAGGTGACACCTTTTCCCACCAGTGCCAGCCGAGGGGCATTCGGTCCACCCCCGTTGTGTTCAAGCACGACCATGCACGGAGGCTCGGTGCTCCCCTGAGCCACCGCCAGCATTGATCGCATCCGTTCCTGTTCCAGGCGAGGTTGCTCCAAAATTTCAATTCGGAGTCCCACCTCTTCCGCTGCGGCTTGTGCGCGTCTGGCAAACCCGAGCGGAGTGATTTCCTGGGGGGGCCGGTTCACGAGATCGCGAGTCAGGTTAATCGCCTGACCAACAATTTGTCCCCGCTCGGTCGCTTCACCCAGTGACGAACCATCTGCCGAAACAACTTCGATCGATGCAAACGGATGCCGGCTGCGCTCGGTCCGGAACAAATCCTGTCCCTGCGACCCCACAATTCCACAGGTCGTGGCGGCCGTCGCAAACGCCTCCGGTGAGACTGCGCCGATTGTCTCGTGCGGGACGGCAAATGCGACTCGCGTCCCCGGCTTATCGGAAATAGCTCGCGCCGCCGTCATCAGAGCTTTATCAACGCGGGCAATGGTCAGGTCTTCCGCTTTACCCAGACCAATACAAAGCAATCGGCTCACACCAATTCCGCTGAGGCCCCGAAGTGCCAAGGTGGACGCCAGTTTCCCCGTCAGATCGCCGACCGTCTTCAATCGCGTCAAGAGCCCGCCCAGAGCCTGATCGAGTTCGGCCAGTGACTGAGGCAGTTCGGCCGACTCAACGACTGGTACGACCAACCAATCCGATTCCACTTGTGTCAACGGTCGGTTAGTTTGGCGAATCTCCATCGCGTCAGATGTCCTTCTTGGAGTGAATTGGGCGAGCATGTAGCATCGCGAGTATTCAATGCGAAAGGCGCGGATTACACAAGTCCCATCACCCAACCGCCTAAGCGAATTGTCACGGCAGCAGGTCACGCCGTTTGCGTCGATCGAAAAGGCGTTCCGGCAGACCTCTGTAGCCGCTGCGTCCATCCCTGTGAAAAAGCAGAGACGACGGTGACCTCGTCTCCATCACACAGTTCAGAGACCTGAAACAGGTTTCTGAACAAACCTCAACTCGGGGAGAGAGTCCCCCCTGTTCGCTCAGTCTTCCCTCTTTCAACTTCACAAGCCCAGCCAGGCCGACGAAATGCGCGCTGCACGCTGTTGAACACCTTGAGCACCTATTCGTCCAAACCTCTGTTTTTCCAGAGTTTTGATTAGATGCTCAAGGTTGCGCACCTTGAGCATCTTGAGCACCTAATCGAGGTGCGCCGCTCCGCTGGGGAACCGGACGACACCCAGAACTTGCCGGAACCACACCCATCCCTGCCTTCTCCGTTCTCAAAATGGGGCTCACCAAAATGAAATTCCTACGCGGGGGGTGACGCTTTGCCCGGACGCTGTACTTCGCCCTGCGGTGCGAACGTGACCCCAAAGCAAACGATCTTCATCCCCTGAGGGCGTTCATTGCCTCAGGTCTTCTTCCTTCAGGCGGTTGCACCAGAACAACCGAGGTCGAAGCTGAATTCGGCAGCTTTCCGGAACGCCCCGACTGCAGGCGTTGTCGCTTCATGAGTAAGCACGGCCCGCGACCCTGCACCCGCGCGGATTCTCAGCGTCAACCTCGATCCCACGAACACGGACCTACCGGACCGGAGGGAGGAACTCACACACCGTTCAGGGACAAAACCAAGTAGCGGAGACAATGCAGGAACGTTTACGTTGTCGGAATCAAGGCACTGCCCATCCACAATATAAAAAACACTCACCATTACGTCAAGACTCTTTGTCGCAACCGCTTCGGTAAGAAGAGGACGGAATGCTTAAGTTCAGATGTCGGCGTCGTCTCGCCAACTTGCGAACTGACGCCGTCTCTCAAACCGGACAGCGAGGTTTGAATTCCAAACCGCTTCACGACGCCAATGTGTCGTCTGGTGTGACGCCCCGCATCGAGACCGACGGGGACGGTACTGGCAGTCCCTCTCTGTGATTCAGCCATTCTGCTAGCCCCTTGCAAATCTCGCTACCGCGCGAAATAAAGCAACGCGTATCGCTCGGACCGAACGGTATCATGATGCCGCAACGTCGCTGGCAGAGTCGTGGTGCTGAGAGCGAGATCCTGAATGAAAGCGAGATCCCGGCAAGATGGTCCAACTGAAACTCGTGTCTCCAAAAGCACTCGAGAGGGATCGAACAGGATATACCCTTGTGGAAGTTCTGGTCGTGATCGCGATCATCGCCGTGCTGATCGGGTTGCTGCTGCCCGCTGTCCAGCAGGCACGCGAAGCAGCACGTAAAATGAGTTGCCAATCCAATCTTCGGCAAATTGGATTGGCCGTGCATCAATACTACGAGTTGAACAACGGATATTTCTTCTTACATCATCCATACGATTCCGATGTCGATTCCAACAGTGGGATGTCAGACTCGTTTGCAGAAATCTATTGGGCCGACAAGCTGATGCCTTTCATTGGCAGTGCCGCTGAATCGGAAGAGGAGGTGGCAAACAAAGGGATCAATGTCGCCTCGAATGCCATTTATCGATGCCCGACTGACACTTCCAGACCGGCGCCGTTCATTTCGCCAGAGACAGACGAAGTCGACGGAATCATGCACCGGACCAGCTATCTGATGAACTCGCTCCTCAGTCATAAAAGCAGGCGATACGGCTTCTGGACCTTCTCACGATTTCAGGTCCGGATTGGACTTTCAAATTTTGCCTGTTTCTCCGAGCGGAATGCGATCGCGTTTACGCCACCGGCCGGGGATGATCCCCGACAGGATGACTATGACATCTGGCTGGGAACCGAGATCATTGAGCCCTGGATGGCGCACAAACGCCATAACGGTGCAGCAAACTATCTCTACATGGACGGCCACGTCTGGACCAC
>NZ_DASWWZ010000412.1:0-8908 GCF_036405755.1 Schlesneria sp. | reverse complement strand
TCGCACGGGCCTGCTCAATCGCTGACGCGGTCACGTCCGCAGCGATTTTGAGTACCTTGATCGGACGTCCCTTGGGATCCAGGATGGGATTGTAAGTGGCCTGAATCCAGATCTCGCGATTTCCTTTCGCGATTCGTTTGTACTGAGCCGCGGTAAACTCGCCTCGATTGAGGCTTTCCCAGAATTCCCGATAGGCGGGGCTGTGCCGGAACGCCTCTTCAACGAACATCCGATGATGCCGCCCTCGAATTTCATCCAGCGTGTAGCCGACGATTTTGAGGAAGTTTTCATTGGCGGTGATGATCGTGCCGTCCATTTCAAACTCAACCATCGCCTGCGATTTGCTAAGAGCGTTGGTGATACCGATCTTTTCTGTGTACTCAAGTGTTTTCTTCGTCACATCGGTCGCGAACTTGGTAACGCCGACCAGTTTTCCACTGTTGTTTCTGATCGGGGTGTACGTTGCCTGCAACCAGACTTCGGTTCCGCCTTTGGTGAGACGGCGAAAATGGCCAGCTTGAAACTCGCCACGCCGCAGGGCGTTCCAGAATTCTCGATATTCGGCGCTGTCGCGAGTCTCCTCGTCGACGAAGATGCGGTGATTTCGGCCCTGGATTTCGTCGAATTGATACCCCATCACGCTCAGGAACAGAGGATTCGCCGACAGGATCGTGCCCTCCAGATCAAACTCGATCATGGCCTGAGCGCGGATCAGCGCCTCAGCGATAGCCGCCTTTTGCTCCTGCTCCGCCTTGCGCACTGTGGCCGCTGAGGCGGATCTTGGCACAGGGGTTGCGCGGTTCGGGCGATCTGTCGTGGCCACACGTCTCTCCGTCTGACTATATCCGGGCGAACTATTAAACTGGCCACCAGAATCGGTGGTGCTCCCAGGAATCAATAGGTGCTCACCTACTAATTGATCCAGAATTCCAACCCTACCTCAAAAATACTTGATTGCAAGAAGTATGTGGCGGGACGAATCGCAATCCAGGGTGTCTGCGCAGGTTATGTGGAAGTGAATCCAGCCCGATGCATGTCGTTCCCGAGCGGATGGAAATCCACAACATTCGACTCAGACGAGTTTTACGCTTCTTACGGAACTCATTCTGCGAAGTGCAGCAAGCCCGGACGAGGGTAGGGCAGCCGTTCCCCATGAGGCCGAAATGCATTCCCCGGTACGTCAGTTGAATCTGCAACAGACCACTTGAATTAACTTCCGGCAGCGTGGCCATAAAGAGCATTTGCCGTTGGGGAATTTCTCCAACGGCAAATGCAAGTCCGCCTGAACAGACTCATAAAGTGGTAGTCTCAAGGTCTGGTGAGACTACTTAAGGCGTCGATAGTGGGAGGTCATGAAGTGTTTCCAGGTTCCGCTCTCCTCCATGACTTGCGACGAAAGAATGCGATGATCGGCGTCGACGATCTTGATTGTGTCCTGATACCGACAGAGTTTTCCGTCGCCTGAGAACCCGGGCCCCTCAGAATCGAGAACCAGCACAGTTCCGGAATCGTCCAGTGTACCGTTGTACGGCCACAGGTGGGTCATGACCGATGCGATGAACGTTCCCACGAACCTTTGGGTTGCAGGATCAAATCCCAGTGTCGTGATCATATTACATTCCTCCCCTTCGGGAGATTTGCTCGCCCCTTCCCCGACGGTCCAGAGCCCACCCAGAGAACGAACGACTTCAGTCCCGGTATTTCTGACAGGGGGCTGTCCCGGGCCGCCATCGCACTCCGCCTCCCATGTCCAGGTTCCGACGAGTTGCTGCAGCCATTCGTGTTCTTTGAGCGGTTTTGGAATTTCCATGGTTTTTCCTACTGTAAGGACGGTCGACTCGAGTTGAGGCCCGCTTTGAGAAGCAGGCGAGCGACACCGACTCATTTCCCGGACTGGCCATGATCCCACTGACAGAGTTCGGTTGGACCATCAGCACAGCGGTCAAGAGAGGATGTCGTCCCCTGACTTCAAAAATTGAGGATTCAACCCTTAGTCGAAACGGCCAAAGGTGAATCGACAACATTTTTGAAAATCACTTTGAGACAGTCGTCGGCACAACGGGAGCCATGATTTTCGAAGCGTGTCGCTGGTTGACATGAAGAGAATTCGTCGCCACCACAGCATTTGCCGGGAAATCAATCGTCAGTGGTTCACCCGTGTTCGGATTGGGTTCGAAAAACGGTGCCCCGGTACTTGCCACCGTTACACGAATGCGGTGACCTTTGTTGAAGATCTGACTTAACCAACCCACATCGAAGGCAACTTTGGCAACTTCACCCGGCTTGAGGAATACTTCCTTGTCAAATCCGTCTCGGTAGCGTGCTCGGCGGACGTAGTCCATGATCAGAATCGAGCGACCATCGGGGTAGACGTCGCTGACCCGGACGATGAAGTCCGTGTCTTTTGCATCGGACGACACGTAGAGTTCCGCCTGCACCTTGCCGGTCCACTCAACGGGTTGATCCAGCACCTCCGTCGTGAAAACGCGAACATCGGCATGCTTTTCAAATTCGCGGGCATCCTTGGCCCCCGGAAACGCGATCGAAGGGATCGGCACCGGATGAAATGGATCGGCCTTCCAGCTCACGGTGGCGTCACTGGAGGCTGCGGCAGTCAGTTTGAGCGTCCCATCTGATTGAGGAAAATAGGGAGTTGGCGTCGCCGCGACAGGCCAGTCGAACGATGTACGCCATTCATTTCCCGGGGCTCCTTCTTCACCCACAGCCCCCATTACATAGTAACGGACAGTCGGTTCCTGCGTGACAGCGTTATTGATTCCTTTCAAGTGGTAATCGAACCACCGCAACATGTGCGCATCCATGGGAAACTTCGCATTCTCAGGGTACGTCAGGTCCCCGGACTGATTGGTTTCTTTAAACCGGCTGTGCAGCCACGGCCCAATCAGCAGTTGCTGGATCCCGCGCGAGTGAGGTCCGCCGCGATGCTGGCGACCGATAAAACTGTCGATCGAACCGACACACATGAAGTCGTACCAGCTGCCAACGGTGAAACAGGGGACATCCATCTGATCAAAGAACCGCGTACAATCTTCATCGGCCCAATACGCATCATACGTTGAATGAGCAAACCATTCGGCGAGCAATTTGCGATTGTGTTCCGGAACCCGGGCGATCTTATCGAGCGTTTTGAATCGTTCGGGTCGTGTTGTTCCCCCAATGCGATACCCCTCGTGGAACAGGCTCAGCCCCGTATCAATCATGTATTGAGCAGCCAGATGGGGAGGACGGGTCACTGCCAGAAAGTTCTGAGCGAATCCGGCTTGCGAGCTGCCGAAGGTCCCGACCTTGCCCGTCGACCACGGCTGGATCGCCAGCCATTCGACCAGGTCGTATCCATCCTTACGCTCCCCCCAGCCCAGCGACCGGTAGCCGCGCCAATCTCCTTCGGACTGCTGTGACCCTCGAAAATTGGCGAGTACGGTTACATAGCCCCCTGTCTTGGCGAGATTGGCGAGATACTTCTGCGTTCTCGGTTCATTCGCGTTTGCATATCGCTGCTCGAGAAGAACTGGCCACGGTCCTTCGCCCGGTGGGATATAGAGAAAGGCGGAAAGCCGGACGCCATCCCGCATGGGAATCATGACATGCTTTTCAGTGACCCCTCCCAGGTCAACACCCTCTGCCGCAGTGAGCTGCCCTGAGATGCAGTAAAGACCCAAAACCGTGATGACCAGCCAACGAGACCACGACATGCAATTCCTCCTGTTAGTAACTCCAGAACTGTCAGCAGTGGAACATACGCATCAGCGACCGTTATTCCAATTGTGCCAGCAACAATTCTGCCCGGTTCGGATGAACTCGAATCGGTGTTGGCCGTCCCCGCCTGCCCACCAGAAATGATGTCTCCTGCAGCGACCAACCGCAGGAAATCCCCATCAATTGACCTGACTGAAAATCGAAGCGGTGTAACATCGATGCGCTGACGGATGGGATTCGTTGGCAGGTCCGGGTGAAGTCGGTAAGGTGATCCCGCCAGGCTCAAGCGAATTGAGGACGGCCTACTGCGTTTACCCGTGCCCCTGTCGCGTCAGGCTTGAAGTCGCTGCAACTGAGCCTTGTTTGAATCCCTCCTTTTCGAGAAGTACCAGATGGAAGCCAATGCCGCGATTGAACTTGTCCAGCAATTGATGGCGATTCCGGGACGCAGCCGCGAAGAGGGGCGCGTGATGGAGTTCATCCGAGATCGTCTCATGCGGGCTGGGCTTCCCGCGTCGGCATTCCAAGATGACGGTGCCAATGAGCGGATTCCGGGCGGGGGTCAAGTTGGTAATCTGATCGTCACGTTGCCAGGCTCTGTTGCAGGCCCCAGTCGCCTGCTGATGGCGCACGTGGATATGGTTCCCATTTGTGTTGGTTCCCAACCCGCAGTCCGCGGAGAATCGATCGTCTCGCTGAATTCGGAATCGGGGCTGGGAGGTGACAATCGGGCAGGCGTCGCCGTGATCATGACGGCGGCTCTCGAGATTCTTGAGAAGAAGTTGCCACATCCGCCAACGACTCTGCTGTTCGCTGTTCAGGAAGAGATTGGCCTATATGGAGCCCGCCATGTTTCGGCGGATTTGCTCGGCAATCCCGAACTCTGCTTTAACTGGGACGGAGGCGATCCGTCGCAGATCTGCATCGGAGCGACGGGTGATTACGCCATGTCAGTCGAGATTGAAGGGGTTGCCAGTCATGCTGGCGTTCACCCCGAAGAAGGTGTCAGTGCCATCGCGATTGCGGGATTAGCGATTGCGAATCTGGTAAAAAATGGCTGGCACGGCCTGATCGAGAAGGGGACGAACCGGGGCACCAGTAACGTCGGGATCATTCACGCGGGTGAGGCCACAAACGTGGTCACTCCCCGACTTTCTCTCAAAGCGGAAGCCCGCAGCCACGATCCTGAATTTCGCAAAACGATTGTCCAGGCTTACCGGTCGGCATTTGAATCCGCCGCAAGCGAAATCCGATCCAGCAAAGGTGAAACAGGCCGAGTCACGTTCAATTCGACGCTTCAATACGAATCCTTCTGCCTGCCAGCCGACTCGGCCGTCGTCCAGCGGGCACTCGCCGCGACGAAGAAAATTGGACTGCCGGCCCAGACTCGGATTGGCAATGGCGGACTCGACGCCAACTGGATGGCACTACACGGTCTCCCCACCGTGACTCTCGGGTGTGGTCAGCAGGACATTCATACGACGAATGAAACACTGCACATCCCCAGCTTCCTGCAGGCCTGCCAGATCGCCTTGATTCTGGCAACAGACGCAACCTGAGGCACGCCGCGCACTTTCCCGCGTCGCTCGGTCACACCCAACTGGTAATAAGCACTGCCCCCCGAAGTTCGAAACGTGTCGGCATCAGAAAATAACGACGCGGTAATCAAGCGTGCTCGATGGGGCTCGGATGCCCGGAAAGAAGCGGTCCTAAGCATGGATGCGTCAACCGGGACTGCCACTGAGGATCGACCGAATCGATTCGTGCTCGGTCGATCCAGTGATCTAGTTCACGACGTTCTGGACGACATCTTCCGTTCTGAATCGAACTTTGGGCAGGCGGGCATACTTGTCCGCATCAGAACGATAGCCGGCAGCGGCGATCACGGTGGACTGGTAACCATGCTCCGTCAGACCGAGAATCTCATCATATTTGGCGGGCTCGAAACCTTCGATGGGACACGTGTCGATTCCCATCATTGCGGCGGCAGCCATGAAGAATCCGAGCGCAATGTAGACTTGGCGGCTCGCCCACTCGTTGATATCGAACGCAGGATTATGCAGAGCCCCAAGCATGACACGGCGCAGTCCCTGCATCGATTCCACGGCGACCCCTCTGACTTCGGCCATGCGTTCCAGATGCCGGTCGATTTCGACAGCGCTGAGATCTTTCTTAATGGCGAAAATCACCAGATGCGAAGCATCAACGATCTGTGCCTGATTCCAGCTCGCGGGTTTCAGCCGGGCCTTGGTCTCGGCACCCGTCACCACCAGAAACCGCCATGGTTGCAGCCCAAACGACGACGGCGTCAAGACCAGAGTCTGCTCTAGTCTCTTCCAGTCCGAGTGAGGAATGACACGGGTAGGATCGAACATCTTCGTCGCGTACCGCCATTCGAGTTGTCTTTCGACGATGTCGCTGGCAATGGGTGACATTGTGGACGGTACTCCGGCGAACTGGGATTCATTGCGTACGAGGCTGGGATTGAGCTGTCGAAAGGATGATAGGCCCCGGCAGGTTTACATCAAGTCCCACCGGTACCGCAAATCTCCGTGAATCTCATGATTTCACGGGAAGTGAGCGTGCGCGGGACGAGGGATCCGGGACCATGAGGTGGAATTCAAACTCGGATCTCTGCCAGACCACGATTTGCGGGAATTCACCGAGCGGGGGGGGGGCGGGACGTCATCTTTTTCGTGCCCTCGCCCCCAGAGGATGTCGGGCAAAGGTTGTCGGGTGCTGCGGACCCTACCGGTATTCCCGCCTGTGAGGCTGTTCGGGAACCTGACGGTCCCGGTGACTCGGTTGCAAAAGGGGAATGAGAGGTTGCGGTACTGCAATTTTCGCACGAAATGATCTGTTCCCTCTGTACTCTTTTCAGTTCTCGGTTATACTCCTAATTCACGAGCTTCGGCTCTTCTATCCTTTGGACGATTGAATGTGCCATCGGATAAACCCTTTCAGGGTGCGATGGGTTTTAATGGGGACGCGGTTTGCGTCCGACACATCTCGTCCTGATCCCCGCAAGCATTGCGTTGGAAGAGGGGCTTTACTAGCGAGACGACCCGCTTGCGATCCGCGACGGGACGATTCAATAGAAGATCCTCGACTTGCGGGTTCCTTAAATCACGCGGCCTCCTGCCATAACAATGGCGCGAAGCACGGTGTTCGGGGCGGGTGTCGTTTCCTTGCAAGCTGAGTCGTCGCAGGACCACGGAGTCTCTTTTCGTGATCTTGTCTGATGGCGGGGCGGTCGCCCACGCTGTGTCGACTCATCGTACTGAGGACCCAGACCCTTTGCCCGGTGCATCTCTCGCATCGTTGTTCTGCTTCCGATAGGTCCGCTGGGAGTTTTCGTTGAGTTTTTCTGATCTCGGGCTTTGTCAGCCCATTTTGAATGCAGTTAAGGCAGAAGGTTATGAAACCCCTACGCCGATCCAGGCACAGGCAATTCCGCACGCGTTAGCAGGACGCGACCTTTTCGGATGCGCCCAGACGGGTACTGGAAAGACGGCCGCATTCTCCTTGCCAATTCTCCATCGATTGATGGAAGCTGGCGTTCCTTCAGCGAAGGTTCGTCGTCCAATTCGGGCGCTGATCCTGGCCCCCACTCGAGAATTGGCAATCCAGATTGCCGACTGCATTCTGGCCTACAGCCAGAACACCCATATTCGTCACACGCTGGTTTTCGGGGGTGTCAGTCAGGTTCCGCAGGTGCGCGCTCTGCAGCGCGGAATCGATATTGTCGTCGCTACCCCAGGACGATTGTGTGACCTAATCGGGCAAGGTCATGTCGACCTCAGCCACGTCGAAACATTCGTGCTCGACGAAGCAGATCGAATGCTCGACATGGGCTTCATCCACGATATTCGTCACATCGCCGAACGAGTTCCCAAAGCTCGACAGACGTTATTCTTTTCGGCCACGATGCCGCGAGAAATTCGCGAACTGTCAACGTCGTTGCTGAGCAATCCCGTCACGGTCGAAATTACGCCCGTTGCGACCGCTGCGGAAACAGTCCAGCAATCGGTGTTCATGATTCCGCAATCAAACAAGCCGCGTCTGCTTCAGACGCTGCTGACGATGCCGGAAATTGCTCGAGCTCTGGTTTTCACCCGTACCAAGCATGGCGCCGACAAGGTTCTGCGTCACTTGATGCAGGCGGGAATTCGCGCCGACACGATCCACGGCGGCAAGTCACAGGCCAAACGCCAGCGCGCCTTGGCGGACTTCAAGTCGAACCGACTGCAAGTACTGGTCGCGACCGACATCGCCGCTCGCGGAATTGATGTCGACGGGATCACCCACGTGATCAACTATGACCTGCCAGCGGAAATCGAATCGTACGTCCACCGAATCGGACGAACGGGTCGTGCAGGCGCGAAGGGGATCGCGATGTCCTTCTGCGATCCAACCGAACGATCCAAACTGCGAGCCATTGAGCGAGCAATCCGACAGCCGATCGAAGTCGCCAAGACGCCGAACCTGGTGATTGCGCCTGTTGCTGCAATCAAGCACGACTTTGAAACCCGCGAGCCGCACCGTCCAGCACGTCCGACCGATGGGACGAACGGGATGCCCCCACGGCGACCCCAAGGGGCGATGGGTGATCGACGCCCTGGCCAGGGAAGTCGGGCAGGTGGTCCCCCCCGCCGCCGGGATTACAGCAGCAGGTAAACTCAATTCGGCCCGGTGCTTGCCCCCGGTGCGAAGTGCCCCCTCGTCAACCGAGCGTGCATTGAGTTGACATCGAGCGCCTGCTGCAAGTTTCCTTGCAGCAGGCGATGTTCTTTTGTACAGATAAAAATCGGGGTGTAGACTGGACGCCCCATCGGCGATTGCATGTAATCCGTTTCGCAGTCGCTCGCAGTCCGTTTCTTCGTTAGTCGGTTGCAGTGAATGTCTGATTCCATCCTGTCGACGAACCGTTCGAAGCGAAGTCCTTTTGCGGGGATCTTGCCGATCGTTGTGGCATTGCTGCTGACGGCGGTCTATTTTCGAGCACCTCAAATTGCCCGGAATTGGTCTGTACCCGGCCACATCTTCTTTCGTGGCGTCGTCGTCCTGATCGGTGCATCCGGGGCGATTCGTGTCTTCCAGACCTTAAAGCGATCCGGCTTCAAATTTCCGCTCTGGTTCATCGTCAGTCAGCATCGTATGACGATCCCGGTCGAAGGCTGGGCCTATCTGG
>NZ_DASWWZ010000411.1:0-5247 GCF_036405755.1 Schlesneria sp. | reverse complement strand
AGAACCTGACACTTTCGAATACCGCGTTGCGGCAAACGGATGCCAGTTTTGATCAGGGAGAAGTTGTCATTTTCAGTCCACCAACGAACGAACAGGAAGTGCAGTACACGCTGAACGGAGCTTCCTACACCATGAAGCCCGGGACGGTGCAGCGATTCACTAACGACCGGACATGGACCATCGAAGTGACGCTCGGAAATGGAACGCCCACCAAGTACACACTCGGCTCGGGCCACTACAAGTTCAAGCAGACCGAAAGCGGAATGAGTCTCTACACAACCGCGGACTCCCCCGAAACGCCATTGGCTACGGCCGACGCCGGTCCCGACGACGCCGCCGACGTCCCTGCCCCATCCCCAATGCCAGACGAGTAATGCACGAAGTATCGCTTCAGCAGAATGGTCGGCGTCGATCGTCCGGAAAAACGATTCTTTCACGCGCCTCTCTAACAGTGAGAACATGAAGCGAACTCTCCTCGCCGCAAGAGCACTGCCGACATCGTGTTTCTTGATGAGCTTCGCCTCGTTCCGACAAGCCGTCTGGTGCCATCGTGATCGCGAAAGCGCTCTCCAGAGAATCGTAATAGAGCATCGCAGTTTGTCCAAACGCCGCAGCAAGTCCGGTCACAGCCTTTCGTCGAGACCCTCTATCGATTCTGCAATTCAGTACGAACTCGTCAGCCCCCGACGGGCCGGTGACCGACATTTCTCCTTTTTCGCGACAGAGTCACTCCATACTCCCTCTTACACCGCTACGGGAATTTAAATATGCAGGTGCTCGCCCATGCGTTCAGACGATGCCGGGAGCTTGTTCTGGATCACCGCCGTCGGCAACGTCTTCGGACACGTAAAAAGCAGAGCAGACTCACGTCACCCGAAGTGCTTGAAATCCGCATGCTGCTCACCACTTACACGGTGAACAGCCTGGGTGACAACAACGTGGGGACCGGCAACACCGGAGATCTGCGTTACGTCATTAATCGAGCGAATGAACTCAATACGGGAACACCCAGCACGCCTGACGTGATTCAGTTTTCGGGGGTCACTCTCACTCCCGGCAACCATACCATCTTCGTCGGAGGGGGTGCCGCAGGTGCCGTCCCTTTGCCCGCACTGACGGCTGTCGCCACCGTTGATGGAACCACCGCGGGTGGAGTCGACAATCTTGCCGGCCTGATGCTGACCCTGGATGGTCGCCACCTCGGAGGCGAAGCCAATGGTCTGACGCTGGAAGGTGGCAACGCGATCATCATGGCGCTCGAGATCGTCAACTTCCCGGGCAACGGGATCCTGATCCATTCCTCCAATAATGTGATCGGTGGAGACGAGGTCGGATACGACGCGAACAATCAGCGAAACAATCCTACGGGCCGGATTACCACGCTACCACGCCCCAATCCCCCGACAACTACGCCGGTTTTCGTTCGCCCTCCTCAGGGGAATGTCATTTCCGGGAATGGTCGCCACGGCGTCCTGGTCGAGAACGGTGCCAATAACAACCTGTTCCAGGGAAACTTTATCGGTACGGATATCAGCGGGACGAAGGCCCGTGGCAACGGTGGCGATGGGGTGGTCATCAAGAACTCTGACAACAACAAGCTGTACGGAACAACTCCGCCGGATCAGGACAATCCCTTTGTCTTCTACAATGTCATCAGCGGTAATAAAGGAAACGGGCTGGTTGTCGACGATTCAGACTCCACGATTATCTACGCAAACTTTTTCGGACTTGGAGCAGACAACCGAACTCCCGTCGGCAATCGCCTCAACGGTGTCCTCATCAAAGGAAACTCTGACGGGACTCGCTTCGGACTGAATATCCCACTCGGAAACGTCGCCTCCGCCAACGGCTTGAACGGAGTCGAAGTCCGCGATACCGCCTCGCGAACGCTGCTGATGAATACGTTCGGCGGCATCGCGGCTTTTAATCCGTCCGCTCAAGTCGGAAATCAGGGGAACGGGATCCTCATCACGACCAATGGGGGCGGAAAGTACTTCGGTTCGTCCGAATTCAGTACCATCATCCTTACCAGTCAGCTCTCGGGGAATCATCTTAACGGCGTCGAGATCAGTGGTAACGCTGCGGCCGTTCAAGTCAGCCAGTCGGTAATCGGGATGCAAACCAATGGGGCGACGGCACAACCGAATCTTAAAAATGGAATTGAGATCAGCGGTCGTGCATCGAACATCGCCCTCGGAGGATTCGAGCCATCCGTCCTCGGAGGATCCGAATTTCCTGAAGGTGAAGAACCCTTCTTCGAAGCAGCGAATCTGATCTCGGGAAATCGGTGGAACGGAATTTCTATCAGCCAGCACGTCAGTAACGTGACCATTATCAACAGTTTCATTGGTACGGACATTTCCGGAAGCAACCCGGCAGGCAATGGCCGAAACGGCATTTACATTGTCGGCAGCTCTGGAAATCAGATTGGCTCGCCGTTGAACGGTCCCACGCCGGGTAATGGGGTGACTCACCTTGATCGAAACATCATCGCCTTCAACGCTCATGATGGGGTTCAGGTCAATCGGGCAACGGGGAACAGCATCATTGGCAACTCGATCTACCAGAATGGCCGACTCGGAATCCATTTGATTGGATGCGGTATCTGGAACCCGCCTGCTCCCCGACTTGTCTCCGCCCAAATCGCAAGCAATGGAACGACTCAAGTCCGCGGAACGTTGATCGGCCGACCTCGCACGACCTACCTGGTGGAAGTTTTTGCTGATCCGTCTGCGAAACCAGGTAACGGAAAGATCTCCCTCGGTACGACGCAGGTCACGACGGATGCCAGGGGCCATGCCCAGTTCAAAATCACTGGGCTGGTCGATCCCCAGCCTCGGGCTGCCGGATTCATCAGCGCAACGGTAACCGGTCCAACGGGCACCACGTCCATGTTCTCCAGACCCATTCGAGCCCAGCGGATCGGCTGAGAGAGGGATGCAGCGACCGGCACCGGCGAGCGTTGCCGACGTAAAATGAACATCATCCAGGCTCGGTTCCTGTACCAAGGTACAAGAACCGGCCCGGATGTTTCCTCGACTTTGGGGTGACAGACTCCACGGACCACACGCCAGGCGGCAGAAAGTCCGACGACAATGCCACCGGGGCCTGACTTGCTGAGAATCTCCTGCCTGGCGACGACGCATGTGTGCGACGGTTGATAGCCCCGATCACGCCGACGCGGGAAACAGGACTTTTGTCAGGCGGTGCCAGTTTCGGTAGTCGGGGACGATGATGTCGGCACCCGCCTGAATCAGCCGAGTCCGCTTCCAGTCTTCGACCTGCCCACTGCGGTGAGTCTCGTCGGTCGCACAGCCGATCGCGACTCCACCGAGTTCCTTCACATTTTCGATTTCGACGAAGCCGTCGCCCAGGCCGAGCAGTTCCGAACCATGTGAGCCTGAATCCGCGAGAACCTGCTTCATCACTGCCAGTTTAGAGAAATCACGCGAATCGGCCCCGGGACCGTAGATGCGGCCTTCGAAGTAATGATCGATTCCCAGAACCTTTGCTTCGTGACGGACATTCACCACGGCAGTACCGCTGGCCAGTGTCATCTGCACTCCACGTGCGCGAAGGTCATCGAGAAACGCTCGGGCACCGGGAACCAGCAGGTCATCGGCCGAACATTCCCCCGCCTCAAGCATCGCCATTCGCTGTTCCGCTTTATGGATCAGCGCGTCGAGGAACTGCTGGGTGTAGGACTCGGGCGATTCCGCCTGTCCACCCCGTTCTTTAAGCGTCTTGACGAAGTAATCCATCTGATAGATTGTCGGCCGGCCATTCAGGTTCAGAACGAAGTTGCTGATGAACGCCGTCAAATTGGCGTCGGATTCCGAGGCAGGAGTCAGCGGCCTGAGCTCAGCGAACATCAGGTCGACCATGATCTCAACCCACCCCGATCGAATCAGGCTTAAAGTCCCGTCAAAGTCGATGACGGCAATTCGCGGAGTACGATGATTCTGAAGCGGACGGATAAATTCGGGCATTCGGGTGGCATGTCCAGAAATAGGATGGCAGGGGGACGTTGCGAAACGGATGGTTTAGCGTGCGAACACCAGCAGAGTCAAAGTCGAGGGGGACTTTGACAGTGTGGCAGGAAGGATACAACTTTCCCAATACGGTTGCGTTTCCGACAGTTCTGATGTTATCTCAATGAATCTCCAGAGGCATCCAACCCGGATGGTGCTTCGTTCGCAGTTCACTCTCGCAGGAATCTCTTCACCGTGAAATGCATCCTTGTGAATCGCGTCATGTTGTTTGCCGCAATGATTCAAGCGTGTCTGCTCGGTAACTTGCACGCCCAGATTGATGAATCTCCTCTCAAAGTCGAACCCGTCGTCGCCTTTAGTGACCTCAAGTGGACTGGCTGGCAGCCCGAAAACGACGATGGCCTGGCTAGCCCGCTGCGCCCCATCCTGCTGACGCACGCTGGCGACGGATCCAATCGGATCTTCGTTCCGCAGCAGCAGGGGATCATTCACGTCTTCAAGCCCGACTCAAAAGAGACGACCGTCTTCCTGGATATGTCCAAGAAGGTTGTCTACATCGATAAAGAAAACGAAGAAGGCTTCCTGGGGATGGCCTTCCACCCCAAGTACAAATCCAATGGCGAATTCTTCGTCTATTACACGACGCAGGAATCTCCTCATACCACCGTCGTTTCCCGCTTCAAGGTCTCCAAAGACGATCCCAACAAGGCTGATCCCGACAGCGAAGAACAGCTGCTGGTCGTGAAGCATCCTTACTGGAACCACAAAGGGGGCACGATCTGCTTCGGTCCCGACGGTTTCCTTTACATCGCCATTGGCGACGGCGGGGCCGGTAACGATCCACATGGAAACGGCCAGAATCTGCAGACGCTGCTGGGCAAGATCCTGCGAATCGACGTCGATCACAAGGATCCCGGACTGAACTACGCGATCCCCAAAGACAACCCCTTCATCGGCAAACTCGCCAACAAGCAGCCGATCGCCTTGCCGGAAATCTATGCCTACGGGTTGCGGAACGTCTGGCGGATGTCGTTTGATCGCCAGACCGGTGCCTTCTGGGCGGCAGACGTCGGACAGAACCTGTGGGAAGAAATCAACCTGATTACGAAAGGGGGCAACTATGGCTGGAATCTGCGTGAGGCCAAGCACGAGTTCGCCCCGAACAGTACCAGTGCCGGTCCGGGTCTGATCGATCCGATTTACGAATATCACCATGATATCGGCAAGTCGATCACGGGTGGACACGTCTATCGTG
>NZ_DASWWZ010000410.1:0-1620 GCF_036405755.1 Schlesneria sp. | reverse complement strand
GAGAGTAATCAGGTCTTCGACGGCGGCTTTGGGTGGCCCCGTATCAGCACCCGTGACGCCGGAGTCGGAGCTAATCGACTCCAACCAGTCGATCACTTCCTTATAGCCCAACGCCTGACGGGCAGTCTGGCTGAGCGAATGGGGTGGAGCGGTCAGCCGTCTCACTTCGTCGACCAGCCCTTCGGCAAACATCTGGCGGACACGGTCGTCGATTCGCTTGTACAACCAGTCCCGAGGAGGCGACAGCCAGTAGACTTGCCGAGGACGAACTCCCAGCGGCAATGGCCCTTGACGCTGAAGATTCGAAAGCGGCTGCCCCAGCAGCTCAAAGACTTCGAGGGCTCGAATGATCCTGCGCTGGTCGTTCGGATGAAGGCGGGCAGCCGCTTCAGGATCGACCTCACTCAGTCGATCATGCAGGAACCGGGGGCCGTGTTCAGTACTGAGGGCCTCAAATCGTGACCGAAGCGACCAATCAGCGGGTGGTCCCTCAAAGACGCCTCGAAGGACTCCCCGCAGGTACAGACCCGTCCCACCGACAAACAATGGAGTGCGACCTCGCCCGACGATTTCACGACAGACACCTTCCGCCGCCGAGACATATTCCGACAGACTGTAATCCTGATTGGGGTCCAGGACATTAATCAGATGGTGCGGAACGATTGCCTGTTGCTCGGGCGTGGCCTTCGCGGTGCCAATATCCATCCCCCGATAAAGGGTCATCGAATCCAGCGCGATAATCTCGGCATTGATCTTCTGGGCCAGTCGCAACGAAACGGCAGTTTTGCCGCACGCTGTAGGCCCAGCCAGAAACCAGCACCTGGAAAGGAGCTCGCCCGAAAATTCCACAGTGTTCCTTCCTGCGATCGCCAGAGTCACTTGGCTCAGGGTGGCAAGCGACCCGGCGATCATCCCTGACTCTCATCCGACGGTTTGGAAAATTCCCCTGCGGCAGTACGTTTACCACGCAGGAAATTCGGCGAAAGTACCGTTGTCAATCAATCGGCCGAGGCCTATGTTTAATGAAGATGGCTGGGTTCGGCCACTCGTTCGGCCAGATTCGACAGCAACGAGCGAGTGGCTTCCAGTTCCGTAACTATGCTTCTGCAGGAAGCATTTTGAAAGGACAAACGATGCAGGCGTCATCTTTCTCATCCACGGTCGTCTCGAGTGGAACTGATAGAACGGCAGTCAGATTCCTCGTTCAACTGTCAGTCGCCGCCGCGATCCTCTTTGGACAAGGAAACTGGAAGATGGTCGAATCCTCCAACGGCAACGATGAGAAAGCGGCATCAGAAGGGGTAGCCCCACCCGCAGCAGCGAAACTTGAGGAAGCCACGTTCGGTTCCGGTTGCTTCTGGTGCACCGAGGCCGTCTTTCAGCAATTGAAAGGGGTTAAGTCGGTCGTCTCCGGGTACAGTGGCGGGCACGTCGATAACCCAACGTATGCCCAAGTCTGCACAGGGAACACGGGGCATGCTGAGGTCATCCAAGTCACCTATGACCCCAAGGTTGTCAGTTACGTCGACCTGCTCGAAGTATTCTGGAAGACGCATGACCCCACGACACTCAATCGTCAGGGTGCGGATCGTGGAACGCAGTACCGTTCGGTGATCTTCT
>NZ_DASWWZ010000409.1:0-22972 GCF_036405755.1 Schlesneria sp. | reverse complement strand
CAAATTCAGTCGAACTTGAGTGAGGTGATCTGCAGACGGCACCCCGCGCGCCGATTGATCCTGACCCCGACTCTGGGACATTGGCCTGGCACCGACAGTGCCGCGGATCTGGCACTGTCGCACAATGCACTCGGATGGAGGTCCATCGAAGTCTGCCGAGATACGAGACTGGCTCTGCAAACGGCGACCAGGCAAACCGAACCGGCCGAGCGTCTGGTCATCTTCTGGCCCGCACCACTGGAATTCGCGGGGTTGCTGGCAATCGGGCATGACGAAGGGGTCCTCCGCCCCGTGATGTAATCCGCGTCCGTGATGCCAACTCGAAAGGGTCGTCGGAAACAAGATGACAGTCTGTGGCCACTCGGGCTCGAGGCGTTAAAACAGCGTTCCTTCGACGGCGTCATTGAATTGACTCGGGACGAGAGGTGTTTCTTCGCCAGCATCCGCTCGCATGAAGGGTTGAGAAGGCAACTCGAGTTTCTGTTCCAGCGAAAACTGCGAGACATCCGCCGGTGCGGTGGTCAGAGGAGAATCATCACCTCCCCCGACTAATTTTGAGGATGCACCGGCGCGGATCTGGCTGAGCCATACGGCAGCCTGGCTGCCGAAAAACCGCAACAGCACTCCTTCTGCCGCACGGCGCTGCTGTGTATCCAGATGACGCCACAATCTTCGGGTCCCGTCGATGAGTCGCGGATCGGCGGGATGGATCGACAATCCCTCGATCAGTCGCGTCCAGGCTTTGGGCAGGTCACCCTGCTGCTCCGCATTCTTTGACCAGGTCAACCACGCCCCACTCAATGTCGGGTCGAACAGGACAGCCTGTTCCAACCGCTGGTCGGCAAGGTCCAAATTGGCCGTCTGCGTCGCTCGATACCATTGATAGCGGCCGACCCAGAAAGGATGCGCAGCCAACATCAGGGCGGGCAGCATCCAGAAATGAGCCAGCACGACTGCCGCTCGCACAATCGTCAGGTGCCCCACCGGGCCTGACACCAGCCAGGCAATGCAGGCACCGTAACAGAACCCCGCCAGATGCGCAGCGTTCGGACAGTCCCAGATTCCCGCGATCGAAGCGAGCCACCCTAAACCGATCAGACAAACCCCGGCAACACCTGCGTCTGCGGGGAAGATCTCCGCAACGTCGCCATGAAACCGACGCAGCACGACGAGAGCACCAAGAATCGCACAAATGACACCCGACAAGCCGGTGATAGCCTGCCCGAGACAAAGCTGTGCCATGACAGGAATACAGAATGCCGGGAACAGAAACAGCAAGACTCGAAAGCTGCCCCATCGCTGTTCCAGTCGATGCCCTGCGTACCACATCCCAAAGAAACAGAGCACCAGGTGCACTGTATCTTCATGGTGAAGCGGCGTAACGGGAATCCGCCACCAGTCCCCATTCCAGACATCCAGCGGACCGGACAGTTCTGTATCACCAGCACTACGCACACCATCCTGCAGAACAGACTGGTGCAGCATTTGAATCGCGCCCCAGTTCCGCTGGACGTCCCGCAGTATCTGCTGCTCCGAAATGGCCTCGAACTGACAACTGAGGAACAGTGTGATACAGAGGACAAGCGATTCTGCGGTCACTGGACCAAGTCGAATCCAGTTCATGGTGACAATTCCTCTCCCTGACGAAAATCGACATCCGTGCCCCTCAATTCCACCGTGTGACTGACCTCACTCCCTGATTCATCCGACTGCTCTCCTGTTTTTCGGACCGAGCATCGAAGTCGAATTGCAAATTGAGATCGGAAGAGGTCAATCGACGGAACGGCATTCTGTTCTCTCGCCCCGACTCCGAAATCGGCATGGTCTGCAAATGAACAGATCTGCGAATCACCATTCAGCGATACGATGCGTCTTCGTCAGTCTCATGTCACTGATTTTGCAGGACCGACTCACTTTTCGCCAGCAATTTCGTAGATCGCGACCTCTTTCAAACGACCGGCAATATCCGCAAGGGTTGATTTTTGACGGGTTGGTCGGACCGGCAGGTCTGCTGAGATTCGCACAGACGTTCACTCAAGACCCTTATCTGCACATTTTCAGTCTCTCCCGGCAGGGCTCGCTGAAACGAGAAAGTCACCAAAATCGTTAAACTTCCCCACGGCGAGTTCCGAAAAACAAACGTGATTCCACTGAATTATTTCTGCAGGTGAGTACCACCGCACCCGCAGGTCCTGGCGACCGATTTGAGTATCGAAGTCGTTTGTGATGGTTACCTAAACCCTGACAGAAAGATTGCGTGCTGTCATACGCCTGATCGCTGTTCCGCGCAACCTCGTCAGAGTGAACCGGGAATGCGGACTGGCTGCCAACAATACTCCTCAAACGTGTGACATCTGGCTATGCGTTGGGCAGCACTTGTTTCACTGACGGCGATGCTTCTCGCTGTATCGGGATGTCGAGCCCTCGGCCCGTTCTCCCCGTTCCGGCCGCTGGAGCAGTTGCTGGTTTATCCTCAGTCAGTCGCCCCATTCTCTCCCTTCTACGAAGACGCCGGGGGTCAGCCGGTCTGGATCAATTCGGGAACGAACGATCGAATCGATGCCCGGTATTTCGCTCATCCCAATCCTCAGGCCGTTGTCCTGTACTGCCACGGAAATGTGGGGACCGTCGACAAGTGGGCCATCCTTGTCGGACGCCTGTCCAAATTGCACCGCGTCTCGATTCTCGTATTCGACTACCGCGGATACGGCCGGAGTTCGGGAATCGCGCATGAACGCGCGGTCTTCGAAGACGCGCAGGCGGCGCGGAACTGGCTGGCGAATGAGAATGGAATTCATCCCAGCGATGTCGTGCTCATGGGCCGGTCGTTGGGCGGAGCCGTCGCTGTAGATCTCGCGGCGAACGGAGGGGCTCGCGGCCTGATCCTCGAAAGCACGTTCTCGTCATTGCCTGACGTCGCTCGCCAGCATGTTCCGCTCCTCTTTCCCGACTGGAACATGACGCAGCGGATGAACTCAGTCGAGAAAATCAGAAACTACCAAGGTCCTGTTTTCCAGAGTCATGGCGATACAGATCGGCTGATACCGCTGGCGCTCGGCAAGGAATTATACGCCGCCGCACCGGGTCCCAAGCGGTTTGTGATTGTCCCGGACGCGACTCATAATGACGATCACATCCGTGACTGTGCCGTCGAACGGGAACAGTTTCTCCGCAATCTCCCCCCGCCGATGTCGCAGACCGTTATGCTGCCACCGCGCGAATTCATCCTGACGTCCTACCACGAGTGAATCCGTGCACGCCAGCTCTGCCGATGCAGCCGTTGAGGACGTTACGGGGACGCGTATCACGCTCGTTGGAAAATCTGGCGTCAGCCGACGCGGGTCTCGGGCTGCTATCGAAGCCACTGGAGAAGAAGTGACCGCCCGGAAAACCGCCACCGATTGATCCGACGATCGTTCCCCTCCTGATCGCGGCCCGTACCGAAGGAGCAACCGCGACAAACTGATCTTGCCGAAGTTCGTTTCAAATCGGATAACGACCTCCGTTTCCAACAGGGATGGACTTGTTCGAAGTCGCATCGAGCATCGGGAGATCAGGAGGAACTCGCGTGTCGACAGTGGAATTGCTCAGGCGTGTCCCCTGGCTGGTGGGCCTCTGCGCCGTGGCGCTGCTGATGATCGGGCTATCCGGGATTGCACGTGCCGATCAATTAAACGAAGGACCGAATCTCTTTCCCAAACAGGTGACGTGGGCCTTTGTGGCACTTCCCGCACTGGCCTTGGCACTGGCCGTCCCATACCGAACCTGGAAACCCGTCGGTCATCTGCTCTTCGCCGCATCCCTCCCTCTCCTGGTGATCGTGCTGTTTATGGAGAAACGAGGGGGAGCCCGCTGCTGGATTCAGCTTGGTTTCTTTGACCTGCAGCCCTCGGAAATTGTGAAACTGACATTCATCCTGGCAATGGCTCAGTATCTGATGTACCGGGACAACTTTCTGCGCGTCAGCGGGCTGGTCGCTCCCTTCGCTCTGACACTGGTCCCCCTCGCTCTCATCCTGCTCGAACCAGACTTGGGATCGGCTCTACTCTTCGTGCCAGTCCTCTTCGGGATGCTGTTCGCTGCGGGAGCCCGCTGGCGGCATCTGGCCTGCGTTTGTCTGCTCGGAGTGGCAGTCTCACCCCTTTTCTGGGCAAAGATGAGTGCCGAACAAAAGTCACGTATCACAGCCCTGTTCACTCAGGTCGACGGTGGTCCCAACCCGGGTGGCGACCGCTGGCACCAGCACCAGTCAAAGGTTGTCTTGTCACTGGGTGGACTGCAGGGAAGCGAATTCGGCGGGGCTCGGATCGACGATCCAGACGCCTACCGCTTATTCGCCGCCCAAACAGACTTTGTCTTTTGTCTGATCGGAGAACGCTGGGGATTTATCGGAGCCGCAACCACGTTGTTGCTTTACCTGACCTTCTTCGCCCTGGGACTGCGCGTCGCTGCGCGGACGCGCGAGCCCTTCGGTCGACTGATCGCCGTCGGCATCGTCACCCTCTGGGCCACGCAGACGATTATCAACACAGGAATGACCGTCGGACTCTTGCCGGTCATCGGCATCACCCTTCCCCTGATGAGCTATGGAGGCTCGAGCCTTCTGATGACGGCGATCAGCCTCGGATTGTTACTGAACGTCGGGGCTCGGCCGGGTTACGAAGTGGCGGGAGAGCCGTTTCAGTTTGATTGACGCCCCCCTTTTCTCTGGGGTGCCGTTGCTCTGTTACGCTCATCGACGTCACGCGTGTCGACGAGTTCTCTACGGAATGTGTGCGCTACGGCGCGCTGCCATTCACTCACGCCGCACATGTACATGCTCACACCATCAGCGACGACATCAGAAAAATCGGGTTGTTCGCATCGGACTTCTCCGATATCGTGACCAGTTACTCCCCGCCCAACTTGATCCCACCCACTGGAGACTCCTGCGTTGTTAACGCTTCTGGACGCGCATCCGCGCTATGGTCGTCGAGAGATGTTAAGCATCGGAGCACGCGGGCTGGCGGGACTCAGTGCGGCGAACTGGTTGGCCAGTTCCGCCCTGGCCGCTCCTAAAGCGCTCCCGATCTCTGACAAGTCGGTCATTCTTCTGTTTCTGCATGGCGGGCCCAGCCAGTTCGAGACATTCGACCCCAAGATGACGGCACCAGTCGGAATTCAGAGTGTCACGGGGGAAATCCAGACGGCCCTTCCCGGTATCACGTTCGGCTCGTCATTTCCTCAACTGGCCCAGCGTGCTGACCGCCTCACCATTGTGCGATCATTCGCCACAGGCGACGGCAATCACGACATCAAACCGGTCGTGAGCAAAGAGACCTCAGGGGCAAACGTTGGTTCGATGTATGCCCGAGTTGCGGGTGCCAATCGTCCCGACTCAGGCATGCCGACCAATGCCATGCTGTTTCCCCGTTCGGTGGATGCATCCACCGGCCCCGAAGTCACGGCGTTTGGGAAAATGGATTCTCCGGGGCCACTCGGTGCCGGCTTTGCTCCGTTCGTTCCCGGTGCGGGTGGTGACCTCCAACAGAATCTGGAACTGAAAGTCTCGATCGACCGACTCGGTGATCGACGTACGTTGCTGACGGAACTCGATCGTCAGCGGTTTCAACGGGACGAACGTGGTGGCATCAGCACCACAGACCCGCTCCAGATGCAGGCCTTCAGCACGCTGCTCGGTGGCGTCGCAGGGGCCTTTGATTTGTCCAAAGAAGACCCCCGCACGATCGCTCGCTATGACACGGCACCGCTGGTCAGACCCGATCAGATTGATCGGAAGTGGAACAATTACAACCACTATGTCGATAACGCCAAGTCACTGGGCAAACTGCTGCTGCTGGCGCGGCGCCTGTGCGAAGCCGGTTGCGGATTCGTTACGGTCACGACCAGCTTTGTCTGGGACATGCACGCCGATGTGAATAACGCAACCATGGAAGAAGGGATGCGTTACATGGCCCCGCCGCTCGATCACGCCGTCGCGGCGTTCCTCGACGATGTGGAAGCACGAGGTCTCAGCGAAAAGATCATGCTGGTCGCGACGGGTGAAATGGGACGCACTCCCCGCATCAATCAGAACGGGGGGCGAGATCACTGGGGCAACCTCTCACCCCTGCTCATGGCCGGGGGAGGACTCCGAGCCGGTCAGGTGATCGGGCAATCCAATCGCGAGGGAAGTGAACCCTCCTCGCAGCCGATCAGGATCAAAAACCTGGTGTCGACGATGCTGCAAACACTGATCGACCCTGCTGAACTCAGGCTGATGCCGGGAATTCCAAGGGAAGTGCTTGCTGCCACGACCGAACCACCTGTGGAAGAAGCTTAGCCAGCGCTCACTTTCTTGCTTGCGACGACCGACGCCATTGCCGAAAACCCGTTCCGTCTACGCCAGCAGGACGACAGTGGCTGTTGCAATCATGGGCCCCACCACCGAGACCATCGCAATATCACCGTATGACTGCCTATGAGTCGCACCGCAGATCAGCAGCAGCGTGATGACAGCTCCATTATGCGGCAACGTATCGAGTCCTCCGCACGAGAGCGACGCCACTCGATGAAGTACTCCTGGATCCAGTCCCGCTGCTAACCCCCGTTCGTAAAACGTCTGCCCCAGCGCTTCCAGAGCGATACTCAGTCCTCCGGAGGCCGAACCGGTAATCCCCGCCAGCACGTTCACACTGATCGCTTCTGAAACCAGCGGCCTCGCAGGCGCAATCCCCACCATCCACTCTTTGATCAGCGTGAATCCGCCTAACGCCGCGATGATCGATCCATAGCCGAACTCCGAACCGGCGTTGAAGACAGGCATGAGCGAGCTTTGTGCTCCTGCTGACAGAATTTCCTTGAGGTCACGTCCTCGCTTCCAATGGAGTGCCATGAGACACAGGATGGCTCCTGACATGGCCAGAATGGTGGACCAGATCCCCTGCACTTTCCCGAGTGTTGTCGCTCCGAACCGCTTCTCCGCCAGGTAGTCGGCCTTCCAGCCCGGAACGAGGTACTGAGAACAGACCAGGTTTAACACGAACAGGCAAACCAGGGGTGCCAGTGCAATGAACAGAGGGGGCGGAGTGATCGAAGGCTCGGACGGCGCCGACTCCGTTACCACTGCCCCGTGGTCACCATACCCTTCGTTATGCTCGTGAGCCTGCCTGGCTCGCCAGTTCAACCAGAGCATCCCCAACCCAAACATGATCGCCGCCGCAAGGCAGCCCATGCCGGGAGCGGCAAACGAGGTGGTCTTGAAGAATGGCATCGGAATCAGATTCTGGATCTGAACTGACCCCGGTAAAGCGGTCATCGTGAAAGTAAATGCCCCCAGGGCGATCGACGCCGGAATCAGTCGCTTCGGCAGATCCGCCTGCTGGAACAGGGCCACGGCGAGCGGAAATACGGTAAAGACCACCACAAACAGCGAGACCCCACCGTACGTCAGAATGGTGCACGTCAGCACCAGTGCCAGAACGGCCCGTCGTGCCCCCACCCACCGCACGATGGCTTCTGCAATCGACGTGGCACTGCCCGTCGCCTCCATCAGCTTGCCGAAAATCGCGCCAAGCAGAAACAGGGGAAAATAACGGACAATGAACAGGCCCACACTGTCCAGAAAGATCTGAGTATACGTCGCCAGCAAAGGGAGTTCCCCGTCGACGGCCACCGCCAGCAGAGCACACAGCGGAGCAATCACAATCACGCTGTGATTGCGATAGGCCAGAATCATCAACAGGCACAACGAAACGAGAATTCCAACGACACTCTGCATCCCATAGTTCCCTTTGACGCGAACGCCCGGGTCAGGCGATGCTGGCAAAACACCGATGACAAACTGCGCGGAAAGCCTTCCGCACAGTCAACTTCCCGATCAATAGATCACTCGAAAAGAGACGCGTAGGAGTCTACGCCCGCTGAGCCGAATTGCAAATCGCTCAACCGGCCCGAATCAGGCCCTGTACGCATCAAGTGGTCGCAATCACACCCGCCAGTCCCTTGTCAGTCGCGCCGTGTGGAGTCCCTCTGCACTTGGGAAAGAGAAGGAGAGCCCCTGAAGTAACGGCAGCGTTCCGACGAACTCCCACCGCAAGACCTATCAACGCACCTCACTATCGCCTCTCTTTCAGAGGCCACTGCCGCACGGGCAGACCGGGTGGCATGCAACGCCCGGACAGGTAGAGTCTCACCCTCAACGTTACGCGTGAGCAGACGCGACGTTTCCTACGTGAGCAATGTCAGCGGATTCACTCTTGTCCGGACCGGCAGATCCACGGGACGACCGAGACGGTGCGACTCGAATACAGAGACGATCATTTCCGTGATCTGGCGGGAGTCCTCCGCCGAACACAGAGTCTCTTTATCGTGCTCAATGCAGTCCAGCAGATCGTTGATCGCGGCGAGATGCCCCCCCTCGTACGATCCGTCTGTCCGCGTTTCCGGCTTTCCGATTCCCGCGGACGTGACCGGTTCCCACGACTTGCCGGAACGTCCAGGCGACCAGGATGGATCCCTGAGAATCTGTGCTTTTGCCAGATACCCGCTCTCCATCTCGATGATCCCTTTGGAACCGAAGACCTGAATCGCGAAGCGCGACGGATTGAGCCCCATTCCCTTGCGGGAGGCAAAGTGCCCGAAAGCGCCGCCGGGAAAGGTGTACGTCGCCTGAACGTTGTCACCCGCCAGCGGCCCGATCCCTTCTGCCCCGGCAACGACGTCAGACTTCGTAACTTTATGCCCCTCTTTCAACACAGTCGCCGAACACGAAGTGGCGTTCTCGCCCGCCAGCGAACGCATCAGTCCCAGCATGTGAGACCCCAGCACCCACAAGTCCTCACCACCCCCACGCTGATCCTCTTTACCTCTCGCCCGCAGCTCCAGCACGTCGCCAATCTCGCCATTCTTGATGAGCGACTGAACCACGCGAAGAACGGGGGAATACTGACTGACGTGAGCGATCCCCAGTTTGAGGTTTTTCTTCTTGAGTGCCTCGACCGCCGAATCACACTCTGCGAGTGTCGGGCAGAATGGCTTTTCCATATAGACATGGCAGCCCGCTTCGGCCGCCGCAACGAGCATGTTGTGATGCTGGTCAATCCACCGGGGGCAGATCGCCACAATGTCCATGGGGACTTTGGCCAGCATTTCGTGGTAGTCGGCAAAGGTCTTCGCCGGATTCGTCCGTTTGCTCGCCTTCTCACGCCCCACCGGATCCGCATCCGCTAAAGCCACGATTTCAACATGGGGCAACTTCGTGAACGCGACATCGACTCCATGCCCGTAGTCCCCCTTCCCGGTAGCTCCGATGATCCCCACGCGAACCCGCTTCCCCTGCGCTGCACGGGCGATGGAGCCTCTTCCGGAAGCCAGTAGCGAAGACGCGACGATGGCAGAAGTGCCTCGCAGGAAGGTACGGCGCGATTGCGATTGCATGTGATGCACTCCATAGGCCTCGACGAGGGACAGTCTCCAACGAACTGTCGACAGGCAATGAGCAACTGACGCTATCACGTTGACGACCGAAATCAAAATCTGCGCGGATTTCAAATCCCTCTCTCGGAGACGATCCGACAAGCGACCGTGCTTCACTCGCGATCAGGCAGAAGTCTGCAGGGTGCCCATCAGAAAGTGAGAGGCCCGGCGCCAATCGTATTCACCCTCCGCAACGTCGTTGATTGCAACGGGAAACAGCAGAGTGCGGCCCGGTTGGACCGCCCTCGTCGTTCTGGCGTGATTCGTGACGTGACTCTGATCGGAAGAGTCTGGTTACTTCACGAGTTTCTTGTACTTGATCCGATGAGGTTGTTCGGCCTCCGCACCGAGTCGTTGCTTCTTCACGAGTTCGTAGCTTTCGTAGTTCCCCTCGTGGAAGTAGACCTCACTGTTACCTTCAAACGCGAGAATGTGTGTGGCGATACGGTCCAGGAACCACCGGTCGTGGCTGATCACGACGGCACACCCACTGAAACTCTGAATCCCGTCTTCCAGCGATCGCAGCGTTTCGATGTCCAGGTCGTTGGTCGGTTCGTCCAGCAGCAGAAGATTGCCACCGACCGTCACGGTCTTGGCGAGCAACAGTCGATTGCGTTCCCCCCCGGAGAGGAACTTGACCTGCTTCTGCTGGTCAGGACCTTTGAAGTTGAACTTGCCGCAGTATGCGCGGGTGTTAATACGAACGTTGCCGTAATGCAGGAAGTCCGCGCCACCCGAGATATTGTCGTAGACAGTTTTCTCGCCATCGAGCGTCGTACGGTTCTGCTCGGCGTAAGCAATCTTGACCGTTTTCCCGAGCGTTACGGTTCCGGAATCGGGCAATTCCTGGCCCACGATCAGCTTGAACAGCGTCGTCTTACCCGCACCGTTCGGGCCGACTACGCCGACGATCCCGGCCGGTGGCAGCGAGAACGAGAGGTCACTGATCAGCAGGCGATCGCCAAAGCTTTTTGAGACCTTGTCGAACACCACCACCTGCTCACCCAAACGAGGACCGGGCGGAATCCGCAGTTCGATCGATTCGTCGCGTGACTCCTGCTCTTCAGCAACCAGTTTCTCGTACGCTTCGAGTCGAGCCTTGCTCTTTGCCTGACGGGCTTTGGGCGAAGACCGGACCCATTCCAGTTCCCGCAGCATCATCTTGTCACGAACGGATGCTGCCTTCTCTTCTTTACGCAACCGTTCGGTCTTCTGTTCCAGCCAGGTCGTGTAGTTCCCGTGCCAGGGGAAACCGCGTCCCTGATCCAGTTCGAGAATCCACTCGCAACTGTTGTCGAGGAAGTACCGATCGTGCGTCACAGCGACGATGGTCCCCTTGTAGTCATGCAGGTGGCGTTCGAGCCATGCGACCGACTCGGCATCCAGGTGGTTTGTCGGTTCGTCCAGCAACAGCATGTCAGGGTGCTGCAGCAGCGCTTTACACAGGGCCACACGCCGTTTTTCGCCACCAGACAGCGGACCAATTTTTGACTCGAGCGGAGGAAGCCGCATCGCGTCGGCAGCGATTTCAAGTTCTCGATCAAGTTCCCAAAGGTTCTGGGCGTCGATCTGTTCCTGCACCTTCCCCTGCTCTTCGATCAGCTTGTCCATTTCCTCAGGCGACAGTTCTTCGCCGAATTTGGCATTGATTTCATCGTAACGAGCCAGCAGGGCTCGCTTGGCTTTGACCGCTTCGTTCAGTTCGTCCATCACCGTGTGTTCGGGGTCGAGCACCGGTTCCTGCGGGACGTAGATACAGTCGAAGCCGGGGGTCAGCTTCGCTGTCCCCATGAAATCCTTGTCCTGGCCGGCCATAATTTTGAGGAGCGTCGATTTACCCGCACCGTTCGGGCCGAGAACCCCGATCTTGGCACCTGGGTAAAAAGAAAGATTGATCCCCTTCAGGATCTCATTCTTACCGTGGAACTTTCGGAGATCCTCCATCGTAAAGATGTACTGTTCGCCCATGGACTTTCGTGTGCTCCTGTCTGTTTCGTGCTCGCGGCGTTCACCCAGCCTGAACGGCCGACTCTCCGCGTAAGAATTCGGAAATCTGATCCAGTATTCTAGACATGCCGCGCCAAAACAGAAGCATCGCTCTGTTTATTCCCTTTTCTGCAAGAGGACACCCCCTGTCACGCCGTCCGCAGGGGCCCTTTGATGAGCTGCGAACCAATCGGAAGGGCCTTGAAATTCCTGAGGTACTCACGTAGCCCCCTTTTGCGTAGAATCAGGTACACGCAGGTCCCTTGCCGCGGTGCCAGCCCGACCAGGGGAATCGACGTTAAGTCCTTCCATGACAACGACTAGCACATTGATGTCTGACGAATTGGAAATGCCATGAATCTTGAACAGTTCGCCCGCCAGCCAAGCACCCGTCGTGAATTTCTCGCCCGTTCGGGAACCGGACTCGGTGCTCTGGGACTGGCAGGGATGCTCACCAACGGCCACGAAGCTGCCGCTGCGACGGTCCCGTCGGCAGCGGGCCTGTCTCCCATGACGGCCAAGCCGGCTCATTTCCAGGGAAAAGCCAAGCACGTCATTCATATTTTCCTCAATGGTGGCCCTTCGCACGTCGACACCTTCGATCCGAAACCCTCTCTGACAAAGTATGCGGGGCAAGAGCTGCCCATGCCCAACCTTCCGACGGAACGTAAAACTGGTGCGGCACTTGCATCTCCCTTCAAGTTTCAGAAATACGGTGAGTCAGGGATCGAAGTGAGTGAACTGTTTCACCACACCGCCCAGCACATTGACGATATTTGCGTGATCCGGTCGATGCACGCGGAAGTCCCCAATCACGAGCCGTCACTGATGCTCATGAACTGCGGTGACGGCCGACTTCCCCGGCCCAGCTTCGGTTCGTGGGTCACTTACGGGCTCGGAACGGAAAACCAGAACCTGCCTGGCTTTGTTGCGATGTGCCCCAACGGGTTGCCGATCACAGGAGCCCAGAACTGGCGTTCCGCGTTCCTGCCCGGCGTCTTTCAGGGAACGTATATCGACACCCGCCATCAGGCGATCGAGCGATTAATCGAAAATATCCGCAACGACCAGATTGGTCGGGGCGAACAGCGTCGCCAGCTCGATCTGCTGCAGGAGCTGAACAGGAAACACGCCGAGCAACGAGCCAACGAAGCGGTGCTGGAATCCCGCATCCACTCGTTCGAGCTCGCCTATCGGATGCAGATGGAAGCAACCGACGCCTTTGACGTCCAGCAGGAGCCCAAGCACGTCCTGGAAGCCTACGGGTCCAGCGTACAGGCGCGGCAACTGCTGATCGCACGCCGTCTGATTGAACGAGGTGTCCGCTTCGTCCAGCTCTGGCATGGCGAAGGACAGCCGTGGGACAATCACGACGACCTCGAAGTGAACCACCGCCGGCTGGCCGGAGAATGCGACAAGGCCATCGGCGCACTATTGACGGACCTGAAGGAACGGGGCCTGCTGGACGAAACACTCGTCCTGTGGGGCGGTGAATTCGGTCGTACGCCCACCGTGGAACTTCCGACCCCCGGTTCGAACGCGGGTAAGATCAACGGACGCGACCACAACCATCACGGCTTCACCGTCTGGATGGCGGGGGGTGGCGTGAAGGGTGGTTATGTCCATGGTGCCACCGATGAATTCGGCTTCCGCGCTGTCGAAAAGAAGGTCTCTGTTCACGACCTGCACGCAACGATGCTGCATCAGCTCGGTTTTGATCATACCCAATTGACGTATCGCTATGCCGCGCGGGACTTCCGGCTGACGGACGTCCACGGGGAAGTCGTGCGGGACCTGCTTGCATGAAGGCCACGGTGACCGAGGCAATCAATCGTCCTGTCGCTGATCGCACCACCCAAACCCGGTTTGCCAGAGTGGTGCGATCAATGCGTCGGTTCGTGGCTCTGGCGATCTGGGGCCTGATCGCTGCGAGTCTGCTGTTGCGTTTCACCGTTCAGGATCAGTACCACCGACTGGCGGTCCTTTACTACCTCACACCGCTTCCCACGCTCCCCTTCCTGTTCTTTATGGCCGGGTGTTTGTGGGGAGGCCCCCTCGACGTCAAACCTGCTCGATTTCAGATGACACGCAGGCGACTGAGCTTGATCGCCAGTCTGGTTTGCGCTCTCTGGGTCGTCCGTTCCGAGTTCGTCGTCCGTGCCGCCCCCCCCGGCGAAGCCGAATCCACCGTCGTCTTCTGGAACACCGCTCATCTGGGACGAAGTGTCGATGACCTGGCAGAGAAGCTGATGAGCTGGCAACCCGCCGTGATCGGCCTCGTCGAAGCCGAGGGTTACTACCCGAAAACGGTGGCCAAATGGCGGAAGGCGCTACCGGATTATCAGATTGCTCCTACCCATTTCGGCGGCCTGCTGGCCGTCAAAGGGACGATTGTCCGCCAGATGAACCACAAGCTGACCCCGTGTTCATGGTGCGACCAGTTCGACCTGATCGTCGGGAGCGACACTTTCACTCTGCTGCTGGTAGATATCTCGGCCAATCTGAATCTGCCGCGCAATCAACCCCTGCGGGACCTGGCAGATCTGGCCCGAAGTCTCGACGACCGGCCACTCATCATCATGGGCGACTTCAACACACCCGACGATTCTCCGTTGCTGAATCCTCTACGGAAGACCTGTCAGCAGGCATTTCGCGAACGTGGCTCGGGTTATGCCGCCACCTGGCCGATGCCGTTCCCCGTGCTGACGCTGGATCAGGTCTGGTTCAACAGGCAGGTGAATGTGTCTCGGTGCGACGCTCACTGGTCCGTCTACAGCGACCACCGCCCGCTCGTGAGCAGTGTCTCATTCCTGCGCGAACCTGACGCCCCAGCCACAGCCGAGTAACGGCTCGCACTCCGCAGTGAGAGCCCGCCCCACACCCTCACGAGCCGGTACGCCCCGGTATGCCGTTGGTAGACGGATCTCGAAACACCAGATCCATTCCCAAGCCCGTCCATGAGACACAGGATTCAGTCTTTCAAGGATCGAATCTCGATATTTCGGAACTCAACCTTGAGCGGTCCGCCGCTGTGAACCTGCAGGCCGATCACCCCTTGACGGGCGATCTGAGGATCTTTTTCGTGGTAGTCGACTGTGGTGACATCGTTGATTTTGAGGACAATATGATCCCCCTTGGCACGGATCAGGTAAGTGTTCCAGTCCCCTTTCTTGAGTGATTTCTCAAACTCTGCAGGGGGCTTCACCAGAACTTTGTTCCTGCGGGATTCGTCGTACAGACAGCCCCAGTAGTTTTCGCCAATGTCGGCCTGATATCCAGAGACTTCGGTACTGTTCTCGACTCGCTTCGATCGGAACTGGATACCGGAATTTCCGACTCCCTCCTTCAACCGAAACTCCAGCTTCAGCTCAAAATCGTCGAATTCATGTTTCGTGACGAGGAACTGATTGTGCTCGATTCCCGGGGAGTCACCGACAATCGCATTGTCGGCGACCTTCCACAGTTTCATGTCCCCTTCCCAGCCCGTCAGATCTTTTCCGTTGAAGAGAGGGCAGGATTCCCCCTCTGCCCCCAGCACATACGGACTAAGCAACAGCGCGCCGCAAAGCAGGGCCACGCAGGACTGGGGGAACGAACGTGGAAGGAAGAATCGCATAGCGGCGCTACTTTCTATTCAAGCGACTCGTGTGGGCACAACCCCGGCTTGCGGACGAACGATGATCAATCGTGTTCATCGGTCAGATTATTCTGTTCGATTCGCACTGCAAATGGCAGTCTGATTCCCGGTCGGCATCATCAACGCCTCTGTACTCGCCGTCCGTTCACAGGACGCTCCGTACGTTCAGAAATCACCCAGAGCATCATTGCCGCTGATCGTCGTCATCGACTTCAGCGTTTGAGGGTCAATCTTTTCCGAGACGAACCGCACTGATCCATCGGCCAGCAGAACTTGCACCCCACCCCGATGGTGCGATGAAGCCCAGCCGGGGGACAGCCCCGGCGTAGGACTCGGCAGATTAATCCCTGCAGGTTGTGTCTCGACATTCACATCCCGCGGTTCGGTCCAGACGCTGTCGAGACCGCAAGCTTCGACAATCAGCATTGTGGAACTGGTTCCGTCGTCAATCTCCTCACTGCGGACCCCTGTCCCAACCGTTCCCGGCCCGTCAATCATGGCAAAATGGCTGTAGTAGCGTCCCTGCTCGTCCCGGGTCAGCTTATTGACATGCAAATGCTCTCGCGAGGGACATTGATAGAAGCGAACGGGAGTTCGGGCCACCGGCTCGTTTACGGTCGAATCCCAATCAGTCGTGAAATCGTACTTTTCGTAGAGTTCCGATTGGTCCAGGTAGGGAAGAATGGCCGTTCGCCAACTGTGCGGCGGATCACCATTCCTTGATCCTGGAAACGTCGACTTGGCCTCTTCGAAACTTCGAAAGGCGAGACCAATTTTCTTGAGACGATTACGACATTCAGTACGCCGGGCAGCCTCCCCCGCGTGCGGCACCGCAGGAAGGAGCAGAGCGATAACAAGTCCCAGCGACAATACCATTCCCAGTGCAGCGAAGACTTGCCGCCCGGTACCCTTCGATTCTAACTGATCCGAATGAATTCGCCCCCGCATGAAGGTGAGACAGACGCCGAAAGCCAGAACCGTCCAAATGAAAGCAATGTAGCCGTAGATAAAAGGGCGAGCCGTCGCCGGAAATTGTTCCCCCTTCATCACAGCGAACAGCGTGAGAACCCCTGTCCCCAGGAACCAGATTGCCAGAGCGAGCGGCCTCGCCGGGCGATGCGATTGCCGATAGGCAGTGACCATCGCCCCGACGGCCAACGCCAGCAGCACCAGATGGACTCCGATAACCCCTGCCCTGGGAACAGAACTATACTCGTGCAAGTAATACATGCCACCACCCGGGAACTGTCGAATTCAACCTCTTGAAGCCTACCATTTCCCAACGAAGCTCGCTAATCGTGAGACGAACAAGCCTGTTTGCAATCAGAAAGCCGGTCTGGAACAATCCGCTCCCACTGGGGACTGCCGCTGCACCAAGTCCGGATCGCGCGAGTCATTCAGCAGTCCGGACCTGGACAGGCCCCGCATGTTTGAGATCAACTTCTGACTGAGAGAAATGGGAGTCGATCAGTCGCCACATCAGCCGCACGCCTCCTCAACTGCTCATTGAATACGGAAAGACGAAATGGCCAACGAAAAAGTCCGCATCGCGATTATCGGAGCCGGTCTGGTTTCTGACTTTCATCACGTACCGGGGATTCGCGTTGATTCCCGCTGCGAACTGGCAGCCGTCTGCGATCCCAACGAACAATTGCTGAATCAGCGCAAGAACGAGTGGGGTCCGGCCAAGTACACCACCGACTACCAGGCCATCGCCGACGACAAAGACATCGATGCCGTCATCATCGCGACCCCGAACTTCACGCATAAGGACATTGCCCTGGCCTGTATCGCAGGTGGAAAGCATGTCATGTGCGAAAAACCGCTCGGCGTCAGCTATGAAGAGGCAGCCGAAATGTATCAGGCGGCCAAGGCCAAAGGAGTTCGCCACATGACGGCGTTCACCTACCGCTTCGCCCCTTCCATGCGTTACCTCCGGCACCTGGTGAAAAGCGGCTCGCTGGGTGAGCCCCGCCATTTCCGCAGCCAGCGTTTTCTCGATCTGCCCGAGACGAGCTGGGGCTGGCGCCAGTACAAAAAGCTCGCCGGAGCGGGCGACCTGTACGACATGACCATTCACCGGATCGACTTTGCCCAGGACCTGATGGGTCCCATCCAAAGCGTCTGCGGCGCGGTGAAAACCTTCGTCCCTCGCGACAAGACCGTCGATGGAAAAGCCTGCGAGCCGTCTGAAGTCGACGACTGGTCAGCCCTGATCGGGACATTCCAGTCCGGCGCCGTCGGGGTCTGGGAAGGGAGCACCCTGATGAAGGGACACCACAACAGCGGCGTCGGGTTCGAGTGGGCTGAAGTCAACGGCAGCGAAGGTTCCGCCGTCTATCAACTGGTCGATCCCAACTACATCCTCGTCGGCAAGCACGGGGGAACGATGGAAAAATCCCTCGTCCCCGCCGAGTTCATGAAGCCGGAAAACAGCCCCCGAAATCCGGCCGAAGGAAAGCCCAGCACCGTGTTTCGCTATGATCTGGTCTACGAACTGGTCAGCGCGATCGTCGAAGGCCGCGATGCCGTCCCCGGATTCGATGACGGAGCCAGTGCACAAGCCGTCGCCGACGCCGTTCTGCAATCCTACGCCGAACGCCGTTGGATCGACGTCCCTCCGACGAAATAGAAAGCTGATTACTCGTTCCCAGGCTCCGGCTCGGGAACGAATTTCCTCATCGCTCCGCGACTCACAACTTGGCACCAAGCTGAGACTGGCACCAAGCCGAACTGACAAGTTCCATGCTGGCCTCACACTCATGTTGAACAGCCGTCAGCGCGCGTGCGGGGTAAAAGCCCCGCACGCAGCAGCACGCTTGATGCGAACAAGCGTGGCGAAGTCCCCCCGCTCGTGCCCCATCAACCCGGCACCCAGCGAGCCTCCAGCGAAAGCCACCATCGCAATCTCGGCCACAACCGCTTCCAAAGGAAGCAGAAGCGGCCCGATTAATCCCGAATTGTCAAATAACCATCGTCCGCTGAGCGAACCGAAAACTCCTGGCCAGCCGGGTCAGCCGCTCAAATTTGCTTAAGCCTCTATCTCTCCAGCACATGGGACTGGCCACCGACTGGCCAGAGTTTGGCCAACTGGCCAGCCCGATCTCCCTCTCCCCCAAGCTCCGTAATCCTCTGCATCAATATCCAAGCCACGCTCGGCCCTCCCTACACACAATGGAAACTTTCATCCCGCCCAAGCTCTCCACCAACTCCGAATCGGTTGGAAGCAACGACTGACCAGCGTTCGTCAAACGAACCGCGCACCTACGAGTTGGGAAGCCAGTCGCTCGACGACGACGTCGCGCGATGTGAAACTCCTCGCTCCTCAACTTTCGACAGCAAACATTCCGCCGAGAGCAGTCTGATCATCCCCCAGCAACGCTGCCAGACCAAATATCTAGACGTTTGGAAGCGAATACGCACACGAACAGCAAGCGAACGAGCAACCCCCGGGTCAATCGAACGTCGAGGCCACCCGTGGATGATTCTCTGCTGGGTAACCCGGGATAACCCCAGTTACCCATGAAAACTGGTCGACCCTCTGCCACTCGCCGTGGACGAGATTTCCCCATCGCTGAACTGTACTGCTGACCGACGCGGTCATGGATCTCGTGGCGACTTCCTGAAGCCGTGTCCCTCGGTTTCCGTGAATCGATGCCCGTTCACCGCGTCACCCGTGGACATGCGGGAGCGACAGCATTTCGCAGAACTCCCAACCCACTTTATCGGCCCAATCCTCACCAGTCCGACAGCCCACTAGTTTCAGCAGCTTTTTTGCGCAGCCTCGTTGAACCAAAACTTCCGCTTTGCCCCTCGTTGCTCAAGTGACGCGGCTTTTCGGGAATCGACTTTGACAATCGGAAACATAGACTCACTCGGGAATCTCTCACGCAGCATTTGCAGAACTCGCGCTGATCTGGCGTAGTGCAACCAACCGGTACCTTGCTCGACGTCTTCTACATTGCTGTTTTATTCAGGATTTACTTCCATGGGCATCGCGGGCCTGAGTTCCGTGATTTGTGTCAGTCGAGAGACGCGCGGGCCGCGGTGCAGGTGGCCGCGAACGACGAGGGGGCGGGTTGGATTATGAGCCTCATAGGCGGTCTGGTACTGCTCTTTGTCGAGTGTCGCTCTAGCGCGGATCAGTTGGCTATCGTCAAAGATCGTCAGGCCGACTTCCCCTTCCCGGGCTCCGGTGTCCCCCTCGGTTCCACGCAATTCATCGACGAATGCAATCCAGGGCTTTGACTGCGATTCTTCCGTCGGTCGGAGTTGACGATAGATATCTTCGATTGATTTGAACTCGTCACTGCTGAAGATGATTGACCGATGTTCAATGAGCGGATCCAGTTCAATTGGTTCCGAAGGTGCCCAGGAGGGAATGAACTCCAGAATACCGTCTTCGTCCGCCGGACGCATTTTCAGCAACGCTTCGCACAGATTCGCACTGACGATCGGAGTTTCCGCGTCAACAACGCTGTTCACTCGATCTTCTTCGATCGCCTGGTCAAGATTGGCAAGCGCTTGCGTCAATAGGCTAGTCGCACGGCGAGCAAACGGGCGGTTCGATGCGAAGAACCCGCCTTGATCCTCATCGACCGCGCGCATCGGACACGCGATTGAAACCACAAAACTGCGTTGCTCGGTCTGTCCCATCTGACAGGCCTCCAATAATTGAAGCGCTTCGGAGCGACTCAGTTTCGGATGGTGCCTGCGAGGCTGGAGAACTGAATGAGCGGCTGACAGCAGGGACTGCTTTGCCCCCGCCAGCAGATCGATCACTTGAACCAGCGGCAGAGTTCCCCGCACAGCGCGCGGCGACGCAACGCGATATCGCAGAACGTCTGCATCATAGTTCATCAGGTCCGTCACGATACTCGCGGCTGGACGATCTTCAAACTCCGCCAGACGTTCGACGGCGTCGCGCATCCGTTCAGCAAAGTCGGGGCGCGAGGCGTCTACAGGGACCAGCAACTGGTCAAGCGAATCTGATTCTTCTCGATTGAAGATCATCAGACGACCTGTCGTCCGGAACTGCTTCCAGCCGCGGGCTTTTGCGTAACCCATCACATCACGTGGCAACAGCCGCGTCATGCTCTCGTCGAGATGCTCAGGCAAGGTTTGCATTGGCAATGCCCTCCACATCGTAGTTATTCCACTGTTCGAGTGACCGGATCCGGGCAAGTTCGCGCAGTGCCTGGGGTGTCAGCACCTGCTTCTCAGGAAGATACACTGTTATCGTCTGCTGGTCATCCCTTTCTGGAGCCGGGGCGTCGCGCAGACTGACCCAGCGAAGGCATTTTCGCAGGACCAATTGTTCCGGACTGGTCGAAAGCCACTCGTCTTCTTCGTGCGGCATCTGGAACACGACGAGGTAGATCGGCGAGTCGTAGCCCGCTTCCGTTCGAAAGTGGTTGTAGTGCTTGACATCCAGTGGGAAGGAATACCGCCCATGAGAATAGGTCAACTCCTGGCGTGTCGCCTTCAGTTGAAAGCGGAGCCTGAAATTCAATAGCGTACTTTGCGGCTCAAACCGTTCCTTGACGTCGGCCTGCGCGTCCCAGCCCCAATTGTCCTGAATGCGTCCACTAATTTGAAAACCAAACCCAGCGCGAGCGCAAGTAGCATGCAGCACCGCCAAACTCAGTTGCTCTTGTTGATCGGTCAGGATCACGGGACCTCCATCTTGTCTAGCGAGCTGGATACTTCTTCGACACGAACTTGTCCACTCAATAGGAAGGGTAACAGGTAATCGCGAAGGGTAGCGAGCTTGACGGATTCGATGGCGATCGATACCTGGATGTCAAAGACGGGGAAAAAAGCTGTGTAGTATCTCTATGGGCGGTAAGGAACAGCAGGCCCAATACAACATGCTTGTATTCAGCGGCATCTACCTGCCCACGCAGTGCATCGGCAGCTTTCCAGAGAGTATCCGCGTAAGAGAGGTCAGAGACGTTTTCGCTGGTCATGCTGCTGGGACCCGGCTGGTAAAGGCTTTGATGGTGAGTTTTCGGCGGGAAGCCGCGAAGTTATCTGGCGTGATTCCATAGACCGTAACTCCATGGACCGGAACAGAGCGGCGATGATACGCACCGATAGGAGCACTTTCCATCTACGCAGGATCCGTAAGCAGACGGCCTGCGGTCACTTGCCGGGCGTCCCAGCGGAAGGGAGATATGCCAGGCGGCAGGCGCATCTCGTGGCAGCGGCTTCCAGCCGCTGATTGTGGGGAAGAACTGGCTGCGGAGGGACTGGCTTTGGAGGAGAGAGGGCGGGAGAGGAGGGAATCACCGGCTGGAAGCCGGTGCCACTTTTCGCTGCCTTCGGGAATCTGAATACAATCGAGATACTATCGAGTACGCTTAAGGCTTTGACCGGGGCTCCGGGCGTGAGTGATCACTTCGTCACCTCGATGAACTCGCGCGACATGCTCACCACCAGAGGTATCGTTGCACGAACTCGATGACGTCGCCGAAGAGGACGTCGCCTAGACTGGATTGGCCGCAACTGATGCGGGCCCTGACGTCGGCGCCGATGGCGCGCGAGGGAAGCTGGCTGGAGTCGAGTGAGGCTCGTGCTTCGAGTACGGTCCCTTTCTCTTCGTCCGTCACGATTCGAGTACCGAGGGATGTGAGTGTCGCCTCAAAGCTGGATTCGGGACTGGTCAACATTCGGTACTCGATCGGCAGGTTCGGCCCGGAGGCCTCCTGAGCTTTCAGAATGCGACCGACACGGTGTTCTGCGATTTCCAGTTCGAGCTGCCAGTCTCCTTGGTCGTCCATCACCTGCAGTAGCAGCTCGCCCCTTCGCACGGGCCGGTTTTCCAGTAACTGCTGCACCTGGAACGTGGTGACGGTCCCCGTGATCGGCGCCAGAATGGTAAGTCGCTTCAGGCGTTCCTTCAGGATTTTCTCCTGTTCGAGGGCTCCGTCGATTTCGACTTGCGTCTCCAGCGCTTTTCCCTTCGCCCGCAGCTTCTCTTCCGTTTTGACCTGCCGCTCAGCCTCGTCGGCTTGTGCTTTCAAGGTATGCAGCAGCTTTTGCTTTTCCTGCAGCTCACTACGAACCTTGACCAGTTCCGCACTCAGATCATCGTTGTGCAGGATGATCAGCGGTTGGTCTTTCTCGACGTGCTCGCCCCCTTCCACCATCAGTTCCTGGACTTGCCCGTCCCACGGAGCGAAAACTTCGCGCTGGGTCACCGGCATCAGTCGCCCCTTCCCTTCAACGCGGTATTCCCAGGGGACAAGGATCAGGGCTGAAGTCGCCACCAAGAGAAGTCCCACGAGTACCACCGCGATCGCGAGCCGACGCCCTCGCAACCACTCCATGCAGCGCCCCGCCCAGCGCCATAACGGCAACAGGAAGATCGTGCTGTGGGAACGGGCGTTATAGCTTGCTGCGGCGATGTGATCGGAAACCGAGTCGAGCGTGTGCTTGAGTTGTGTCGACGGTGTGCTGCTCGACATCTGCTCGATGATTAGCGCACCGATGGCGGGTCGCACAATCGGCTTGGGCTTCCCGTTGCCGGGGGGCTCGTCGGGCTTGACCAGCCGCTCGGGCTCCAGCAGCGGGGCGATCATCAGAAACCGCGTCCCCGATTCCTGGATGAAATCGGCCAGAGGTTCTTCCAGTTGCTGGGGAACATTCTGGATCGAACCGTCGTAACGGAACGGTTCGCCGGAGGAGAGTACCAGTTGCGTCAATCGCCGCATGGAGCGAATCAGGTTGCCTCGCGGATGGACGGATTCCTGCCCGCTCACCGCCGTGATCACAGTCCGCCGTCCGCGTACCATCGCCAGACTGACCCGATCAACGGCGAACAGCAGACGACCATCGTTCACCACGACGTTCGCCACTTCATTCAGATCCAGACTGCGCTGCAACGACAAC
>NZ_DASWWZ010000408.1:0-2537 GCF_036405755.1 Schlesneria sp. | reverse complement strand
GTGTGCCCTGTTCTGTTGTCTGAGCATCGCGCTGGCGTCGATGGCCAGCGCCGGGGAAAAAGGGATTGCCGACTTTCCCCGGCTCTCGGCAGAGAATGACTGGCCCTGGTGGCGAGGTCCACAGCGGAACGGGATCGCCCGTAGCGCACCGGTTCCGACAACATTCAGTGAAACGCAGAACCTGACCTGGAAAGTCCCCGTACCCGGCCGGGGACATGCATCGCCCACAGTCGTCGGGACCCGCATTTTTCTCGCCACGGCCGACGACAAACAGCAAGTGCACTCGATCCTGGGGTTTGATCGGAGAACAGGGAAGCAGCTCTGGAAGACAGACGTCAACCAGGGCGGTTTCCCCGAGAAAAATCACGAGAAGAACACCGAAGCGACACCCACCATCGCCAGTGATGGCGAGCGGGTGTTCGCGACGTTCTACCATCATGACAAGATCGAGTTACTGGCTCTCGATTTCGACGGTCAGTTGATCTGGAAGAAGGATGTCGGCCCGTTCTATCCGAAGATGTACGAATACGGATACGCCCCTTCACCGATCCTTTATCAGGACTCGGTGATCGTCGCAGCCGAATATGATGGTGATGCTTCGTTCCTCACGGCCTTCGACCGGAAGACCGGCGAACGACGCTGGCGAGCCGCTCGACCACGAATGGTGTCGTATTCGTCCCCGGTCATTGGCAATGTCGCGGGCAAGGATCAACTGCTGATCAGCGGAGCGCTCAAAGTCAGTTCCTACGATCCCGTCGATGGCAAGGCCCTGTGGTCAATCGAAGGGACGACCGCCGCAACGTGCGGAACAATGGTCTGGGAGGGAGACACCGTGTTCGCCAGTGGCGGATACCCGAAATCCGAGACCATCGCCGTGAAAGCGGACGGCAGCGGCAAGGTCGTCTGGAAGAACAACCAGAAGTGCTACGAGCAATCGATGCTCGCCCACAAAGGGTATCTCTACGCTCTGACCGACAACGGCATTCTATATTGCTGGCGGGCGTCTGACGGCAAGGAGATGTGGAAAGAGCGGCTGAAAGGTCCGATCAGCGCTTCTCCCGTGCTGGCGGGGGATCACATCTATTGGGCGAACGAACTCGGCACGATGTACGTCTTCCGTGCAAACCCCGACAAGTTTGAACTGGTCGCTGAAAATCAGATCGGCACAGACTCGTTCCCCAGCCCGGCAATCTGTGGCGGCCAGATCTTCCTGCGAGTCGCCACCGGGACGGGGACGGAGCGTCAGGAATGGCTCTATTGCTTTGCCAGACAGGACTGAACACCCGCAGGGCCATTTCCAGTCGGTCGCTGTCAGCAGGCCCCCAATGTGATTTCCTCGCCACAGTGAAACTCACTCGCCACAGTGAAACTCAGGAGTCCAGCGACGTTCAGCAGGTAGCATCACGGACAGCATCAGGTGCGGGAGTAACACTTCTGTCGTGGATCAGGCCACACGGGCCGCCTGATTCAGTCGGTTTATTGCAGAGCTTTCGACTGAGACGGGGGCCGCATCCCGATCGAACTCCGTGTCGACCACACCTTCTCCACGAGACCCCTTCGTCGACAAGCCTCGATGACGTGAGAACAGGCACAGAATCGAAGGGAGCATAATCAGCGAGACAAACATGCACGATCCGACCCCGATCGTCAGAACGGCTCCCAGACTGTACAGACCGCGGTGGGCCGAGATCATCATGCTTCCAAAACCGACCATCGTCGTGGTGGACGTCATCACGATGGCGTTAATCGTACTCGGCGACGGACAGTACACTTCATTCGGCTTCGAATGAAAGTCATGCATGATGTGCACCCCATTATCCACGCCGATTCCGAGAATGAGGGGCAGGATGATGAGGTTCGCCGGATTGAGGGGAATGTTGAGGATCACCAGCACACCACAACTGATTCCCAACCCCACCATCGGTGGAATCATCGCCAGTAACGTATCCATGACGGCCGTCCGCCCCAGGAAGAGCGAGAGGACCAGGGTCATCACAGTAAAGACCGCCAGAAGGAGGCCGGGGTTGTACTGCAACTGCCCCGTCACCATCAGAATTCCCGCGATGAGGGCCATCACCGCAGGGGGGAAGAATGTCCAGAACAATTGATTTCGGGTAGAAAAGTCCATGACCAGCGTGACGAGAATCACACCGAGTGCATACAACGCACAGATCTCATAGCTTCGCTTGATCTGACGAGCTGCTTCGTAATTCTGCAGTGGCGTTCCTGTCGCGTCGGCATCCACTGTCCGAACTTCGTGCACGAATCGCTGCAGCGGTTCCATATCCCAAATTTGATCCTTGGGAAAAATCTGCAACAGCCATTTTCCCTGCGGACTGACAAATCGCGACCTCAGTTCGATCGGCAGATCGTCTGCCGTCACGGGCTCGGGATTCGAAGCCGAAGCGATGGCCTGAAACTGTGCCAGAAGGGCGTAGGCCATGCGATACTGGAATTCGCCCAGGAACTCCATTTGTCGCTGTAGCGACTCTTCATCCAGTGCATTCAAGATCGAGTCGATCGAACTGGCAATCCGT
>NZ_DASWWZ010000407.1:0-10459 GCF_036405755.1 Schlesneria sp. | reverse complement strand
CTGGTCCAGATGTTCGCTGGCCGCGCCGGGGTTGCCCGTCACGGCGTTCGCTTCGGCGGCAAGCTGTCGACAGAAAGGTTTACTGCGCTGACGGTCCGAGGCCAGCGACGAATCTTTCATCTGCTTCAGTACTGAATTGATGAGTTCGTCTCTGGACGCGCCCAGAGCGGCTGCTTGATTCTGGTCTTTGGTCTTGGGGTTCTTCTGCCCGGTAATCGGCCCGACGTTCGCGGGGGAAGTCCCCTTGGTCGGGAGCTTTGCCGAACCTCCCGCAGCCATCTCGGCGATGAGCTGTTTTTCTTCTTCGGTCAGTTCTTTGGTCTTGGGCTTACCAGTGGAGAAGAAGGCGAAGTACAGGCCGACTCCGAACAGCAGCACGACCGCCAGCGTGATCCCTCCGATCAAAGGGAGCTTGCTGGGCTTGGGAGGTGCGGGGGGCGGAGGCGGGGCTTCTTTCTTTTCTGCAGGTGCGGTGAACACGGGCATTACGCACTTGGCGTTGGCACAGCGAACATCTTTGCCCGCCGCAGAGGGGGGCAGATATCCCGGCGTGTCGCACATCGGACAGATGACTTTCAGCGTCCGCTGTTTTGTCGGACTGGGCAATGCCGGGATCGCCGTGGCGCCAGCGGTCAGCTCCGATTCGAAAGGAAGGTCGTCACCAGGCAGGGTCGGTTTCGTGGTCGCCGGTTTGGCTGCACCCGCTTTCGGTGCCGCAGCGGTCCCTTTTGCCGGAGCCGCAGCGGCCGGCTTGGGGCTGGCCTTCGCTCCCGGCTTGGCCTTCATCGAGGCTCCACAGAAGGGACAGTCCACAGCATCATCATCAATGACTGACTGACGACACGAGGGACATACCGGAAAATCCATATCACTGGTTCCTGCCGAGGATGATCGCTGACGAAATGCACCGAAGTGAATCATGAAGGCGATCGGATTAGAGCAGTGAAGGTTGTTACTGCCAATTCCGAATCGCGTGTGAGACTGTATTCTATCGGAAGACGCAAGGGAGGGACAAACATTGGCATGAAATCAGCAGAAAAAATGCCGCAGACCGTTCCTTCCTCGAATCCTTCAATCCCTGTATCCTCCCCCGAACTCTTCGAGACACCTGGATCAGGTGTCTTCAATCGTTCCTCTGTTTTCGATGGACTCACCGTGGCTCACGTCGTCGTATCGGCCAGGATTGGGCAGCAGGCAATTTCGTGAAGTCGACGGCACCGTTCTCAGGACATTCGCAGACACCCTGCAGCAGTTATCAAGGAGTGAATTTTGGCAACAAATGCACAAGTCTCTGAGTATTTGACGCAGAATGAGGAACGCTTCGTCGAAGAGCTGAAGGAATTTCTGCGAATCCCCACTGTGAGCGCTGATCCGGAATGCAAACCTCACTTGCAGCGCGGGGCGGAGTTCGTCCATCGGCAACTCGCCAATCTCGGTTGTACAGCAGAAATTGTCCCCACAGCCGGTCATCCCATTGTTTACGGCGAATGGCTCAAGTCGCCAGGAGCGCCAACGGTTCTGGTCTACGGGCATTATGACGTTCAGCCAGCAGATCCTCTGGATCTCTGGACGACACCTCCCTTTGAGCCAACACTGCGGCACGGCTGCCTCTATGCACGTGGGGCAACGGACGACAAAGGGCAGATGTTTACTCACATCAAATCGGCCGAAGCGTGGCTGCGAACCATCGGAAAGCTTCCGGTCAATCTGAAGTACGTGATCGAGGGGGAAGAAGAGGTTGGCAGCCGGAACCTGGAAGATTTCCTCAATGCACGCCGCGACCGGCTTCAGGCCGATGTGGCGGTGGTGAGCGACACCAGTCAGTACGGTCCCAACCAGCCCGCTATTACCTACGGTCTGCGAGGGATTGTGGCGGTCGAGATCAGTTTGACCGGGCCGTCAAAAGACCTGCATTCGGGTGTCTTCGGAGGGGCTGTGGCGAACCCGGCCACGGGGATCGCCCGTTTGATTGCTTCGTTGCACGACGATCAGGGGCGAGTGCGTATTCCCGGATTCTACGATGACGTCAAACCGCTGACGCCCTCGGAACGGCAGTTGTTCAGCGAACTGCACTTCGATGAAGGGGCCTTCAAGGCAGAACTGGGGATCACCGAAGTCGCAGGGGAAGAAGGCTTCTCGACCCTGGAGCGGCGCTGGGCCCGACCCACGTGCGAGGTCAATGGTCTGTTCAGTGGCTACACAGGGGCGGGGCCCAAAACGATCGTGCCGTCCAAAGCGACCGTGAAGATCACCTGTCGACTCGTTCCGGATCAAAACCCCGAAAAGCTGACGGAAGCTCTGCATCAGTATTTGAAGTCCCAATGCCCACATTCGCTGAAGTTTGAATTCACCAGCTACCATGGCTGTCCCGGCTTCGTGTTCGATCCGAACAGCCCGTACATTGAAGCCGCGAAGTCAGCCATCCAGGAAGCGTGGGCCGTTGATCAGGTTCGTCTGATTCGCGAAGGAGGCTCGATCCCGGTTGTTCAGACGTTCAAAGACGTACTGGGCCTGGACACGTTGTTGCTGGGATGGGGGCAGAATACCGACAACCTTCATAGTCCCGACGAACATTTCTCCGTTGCGGACTTCCATCGCGGTATCAGGGCGAGTGCCAATCTGTGGCAAAAGCTGGCAGAAATGCAGAATCAACCGGACTCTTCTGTTCACAACATCTGCTGAGACGGCCACTGTCAAAAATCGATCTTCTTCCCGTTGAACGTGCGTCACAGACCTGCCTCCGATCTCGTTGCAAGTTCATCCCGGATGTGAACCGGGAAGCGAATTCAGGGGCTTCAACCAACCGCTTGAGAAACGAACAGGAGAAAAGATGAATCAGGGATTGTGGCGCTACGCAGACTGGATGGAACCCGTTCCCCCCGCGGCTCGATTGACGTTGGGCGAAGGGGGGACGCCGCTCGTTCGATCCCGCCGACTCGGACCCGCCGCCGGACTGAAGAATCTTTTCTTCAAACTGGAGTTCACGAATCCGACCGGGTCTTACAAAGACCGATTTGCGTGTGCGGCTGTTTCCGACATGGTGGCTAACGGCAAGACCGAATGCATTGCCACGTCGAGCGGGAATACCGGCGCGGCACTGGCGGCCTATTGTGCATTGGCGGGAATCACCTGCGAGATTGCGATTGTCGAAAAAGCGCCTGAAGGTAAGCTGCGTCAGATGCTGGCTTACGGCGCGAAGCTGTACCGCGTGAAGAATTTTGGAGTCGACAGCGAGACGTCCGATCGCGTGGTTGAATGCTTGAAAAAGCTCAGCTCACGACCTCAGGCGCAGATGCAGATCAGCGCATTTGCGTTCAGCCCGGTCGGCATGAGCGGTGTGTACGGGATCTCTCACGAGATGGCCGAGCAGATCGACGGGCCCATCGACCATGTCTTCTGCATGGCCGGGGGTGGGGGCTTCGTGCTGGCCATCGCACGCGGATTTCAGCAGCTTGTGAAATCAGGGCGAATCGAGCGAACTCCTCGCATCGAGTGTGTACAGCCAGAAGGAAACGACACCATCGCAGGGCCCCTGAAAGCGGGTTCGAAAGCGGCGGTTCCCGTCGAGTGCACCAGTCGCATCAGTGGTCTGCAGGTACCTCAGGTGATCGACGGGGATCTGGTGATCGAGGCGTGCCGTCAAAGTGGCGGGACCGGACACCTCGTTACCGATGAGTGGATCTATGAGGTGCAGTCGCGTCTGGCCAGGGAAGAAGGTCTCTTTGCCGAGCCAGCCGGTTCGACGGCTGTGGCCGGAGTCCTCAAGGCCGCTCGAGAGGGGCTGCTCGATCCCAACGCGAACATTGTCTGTGTGATCAGCGGATCTGCGTTCAAGGATCCCAATTCGCTCGAAGCCATGACCCGGAACTCACATTGTCCCATGATCGCATTGTCTGATCTCGAGGCGCGCGTCGAGAAAGAAGTCTGACAGGTGATGTCGGATCTGGTGTCCCGGCCGGAGTTTCTTTGCACTTTGTTAATCTCGCATCCATAATGGTGAGGTTGGACCGGGCACCTTCGTACGTACGGTGGACGCATGGCTGGATGGTTGAGTCGAACGACGTCACTCTTTCAGAAGAAGCCGCAATCGCAGCCGGAACCTTTCGAGGTGGAATGCGATTGCGGTGGCAAAGTTACAGGGCAACGAACTCCAACCTTTCAAAAGCCTCTCTGTCCAGTCTGTGAACGTCCCGTCTTCGTGCTGCCTGCGAACGTGTACCCTCGCCCTGTCGTCAGAGCCAAATCAAAGGCGTTGACGCCCCGGTCGACCCAAGAGACGAAAGGGGGCAGAACGTCACCGAATCTGGTGATCGACGAGGCTGGCAGTTCCACTTCCACCGCAGCGTCGTCATCAAAAGGGGGTTCAAAAAAAGGGGGGCGCAGGGACCGGAAGGTTGGCACGCCAGAGACGCCCGAGCCCTTACTGCCGCAAGAGCCTCGCTCGCCGCTGGTGACGCCCCTTCGATTGATCGGTGTGGCAATTGTTCTCATCAGCGGATTGACCGCGACGGGGCTGTGGTATCGCCAGCAGTTTGAAGCCGCGAAAGCGACGGCGGCCACCGCTGCGGAAGCAGGGCTGACGGCGCTGAAGAATGGCGAATTCGCACTGGCCGCGGTCGAACTGAAGAAAGCTCAACAGGCTGTTGATTTGCTGAAACGGAAGGATCCCGAGGCAGAGAACATCCGGCGGCGAAGTCAGGAGGCAACGACCCTCGCGAATCTCGCGTCCAGTTCGCTGATCGACATCCTCGAGGCTGCCATCGCCTCCGCGAAGCCCGGGCAGTCTGATCCGCTGCACATGGCCAGTCTCGATCAAGACGCATGGGTCGTTTTTGACTCGCACCTGCTCCCTGCTGCGGAGGGGGCCAGCCGAGTGATGCTTGACGCTCCGATGCGGATCGATGGCGTGACCGTCCGGATTGAAATTGATTCGGCGGTGCTCAAACGAGCGATGGAGGCCGAAGAGGCAGCCGAGAGTCCGCGCGTGATTTTTGCCGCCCAGTTACAGCAGATCTCGCCACCCAAGGGGGATCCCCCTGTTTCCGTGCTACAGTTGAACAGCCGGTCTGCCTACCTCTGGACGAACTATGACGCCTATCTTGCTCTCGGCTATCAGCCTCTGGAGACCGAGAAGGATCAGATCCAGGCCCTGTTCGATCGTCAGCAACAGATCAGGTAGCGAAACTCGCGACGTCGGTCGTCGGTGACGTCATCTTGAGAGGTTCCCGCTGAAAGTCCCTTACTGCCCGAAGTCGTGGTACTCGTTCTGAGTGTCTCGGAGAGACCTGGCGGAAGGCGTTGCAGGCGTCCGATGTGGTCCGTAATGACGATCTCGATGAAGATCGTAGTCGGGTAATCCTGCGGCCCTCGCTTGTTAGTTGCGGTCGCTGTTTTGGAGTGTGAGCCTGCGAGTTGTGTTATTCCTGCGACGTTTTCGTATTTAAAATGGAAATTACGGAAAAGTTCGAAAGCTGATTGATAGGCTTGTCTTGGTCGCGTTATCGTTTCGATCGCACTTTCCTGTTCCGGGTTCGTTCCTCTGTCTGGAGTCTGCATCATGTCCTTGTTTCCTTTCGCGTCGCGTCGGCATCTGGCTGGATTCTTGGTGGCGTTGATGGGGTCGCTTGCGTGTTTGAACGTGTCTTTTGCTGCTGAACCAATCACCGCAGCTGAAGTGGACGCCGCACAGCAGGCGTGGTGTGACGGGCTGGTGAAGATCTCAAAGGTCCACAAAGAGGGTGGCGATTATCGCAGCGCTGCTATTCAGGTCATCGATAACTTATATGACTACAAGGAAGGTAAGGTGTTCTTCAAACCGACATTAGCTTTCGGTAAGAACACCTTCCGCCCGACCCGGGAAGGGGCTTTGTCGTACTTTGTTGGTGGAAGCAAGGACTTTCCGGATGACAGCGGGTTCGCTCTCAAGGGGTGGACCAAGGTTCGTTACGACAACAATGCTTCCGAGAACGGGATGCAGATTCACGGGGACATCGCCATCACGATGGGGAATGTCTACCTGACCGACAGCACGGGCAATGAGATCATGGTCGACAAGACATTCGTTTTCCGACGAGGCAAAGATGGCAAGCTGCGATTGTGTGTTCACAAGTCGGCCTTGCCGTTCGATCCCAAGAACTGATCTGACGCAGACGTCGGGTGATTTTAGACTCCTCTTCTCGCTTCAAAATGCCGCGGGAGAGGAGTCTGATTGTTGCGTGGCTTGATGGTGTCCGACAGCGCCGTGAAGCAGAGGTCAGCAACGAGGCTGCCAAGACCAGATCAGGTCGGGAGTTTTGCCCCCTTTTGCCTGGCCTGCGGGCGTGCGAAACCGCACCAGCAGGCGATCCCAATTCGCGTGTCAGTCAAGCGGGCTACTTGGCTTTGCGTTTGAGCGATCGGAGCAGCTTGGGCAATTCTTCCTCAGCCACAACCCAGCCTCGGCACTTGGGGCTGCCGCACAGACATTTGATGGCTCCATAGGCGGCCCACCGATAGTCGATGGTGACTTCTGCCCCTTTGGGAATGTCCTCCAGCGCTTCCACCGTCACTTCTGACGGTGCTGGCGAGCCATCTTCGTAGGTCACGTCGGCGATGCACAGCGTGCTGTTCGGCGTGCAGCAGTGGTTGAGAAAACGGAACGGTGCCCGCGGTTCGAGTGACAAGGTGCCACCCAGATCGATGCAGTACGAGGTGGCGTAGTTGGCGTCATCGATGACCCGTCCGTCCACTTCTCCCAGCACGGTCCCTTTGGGGATGTCTCGACGGGCGAAAACGCCTTTGCCGAACGGAACCTTTCCCACACGTACCCAGGCTTGTGCGACAGACGTCATGTCCATGGCCTCCACACGATCGCGATCGTGAACGTTTTCCCGCGTTTGGCTCACTCAAATCAATCCCGTGGGAATAGATGGATCGATTCGGTGAGTGCAAGATTAACGATCGAGACCGCACCGTCAACCGTTGAGGGAGGCCTTTCGGACGCTGACCAAGGTCAGGGGACCGTTGTCGTAGCGAGAGTTTACTGCTTTCGGGTCGAAGACGGGGAGTTGGTCGTCCGCGATGGTGCCGGTTGTTTGGTCGAGCGGAGACCAGACGTATTCTTCTGGTGGTTGGCGGGGTTCACTGCATTGCCCGCCCGTGCGGGGTTTTCTTCTCCAGCGATCCGGGCGCCCTCCTGCTGGATATCATTCGGCATGGCCAACGTGAATCCCTTCAGGCTCGGGTGGTACGGGTCCTGGAACCGATCTTTCAGTTTTCGCAGGAAGCCGGTGTCGTTGATTTCGACTTGCTCGAACGCGTAGATCGTGTCGAGGCCGCTGGGATCAATCAGTCGGACGTGAGTGGGGATATACCGTTTGGTATCGAGGATGATCCACGCCTCTCTGTAGTTCTGGCGGTCCGTATCCATCCGGGGAATCGCCTTGATTTTGACGGACCCGTCTTTTCCTTCTCCTTCGAGGGTCAGATTAAAGCGCTGTCGGGCCTCGTCCGCTTTCATCCCGAAGAGAAATGGCAAAGGACTGTGGACGATATTCTTGCCTCGTAGTGAAGCGGGAATTTCGTCGCGCGTGTATTCCTTGCGTTCCATGTTGAACGAGAGAATCTCTTCGCCAGTGCAGACCCACCGCTCGGACTCGCCAGGCTGCAGTTGAAACGGTGTTCCTGTCGGGCCTTTCCGCGTGCTGACCTCACCCTTCTTAATCTGTTTGGCCATGATGTCGATACGGCCTTTGTCGGGTGTTTCCAGGAAGAACTCACCCTCAGAGACTTTTTCGACTTCGAACGTCTTGTTGAATTCCCGTCGGGTATGTTTGCCGTGCAGGGATTTGATCTTCGCTGAGTGTGCTTCCCACTCGTCGAGAATCTCGACCAGTCGAGGGTCGAGCGGGTCAAGTTGCAGCTCTTTCGGCTCGGGGCGTGCCCGCTTGTCCGAGGCCTGGCGTACCTGATTGTCGACGGGAGCGTGTTTGCCCGCTTCTCTGGGAGCGCCCGCCTTATTGGCCGGTGGAGTTGTCTGTGCCGTCGCAGCAGGTCGCTTCGATTGCTGAGCTGACACTTCCACGGGAAGACCCATGAGTGGGCATGCAGCCAACAGCACGAGTGTGAATTGATTAATCTGTCGCATGATGGGGGCGTTCATCCTGAACGGGAGCGTGAGTCATCCATGATCGACGCACAAACCGCAATCGGACAGCTGTCCGGCCCGGTGAGGGGCGGATCCTAACGAAAGATTCCGAATGCGAACAGACCGATTTTTGGCGGAATTCGACACCCCCGCTTGAGTGGATTCGTGAGGTCGGAATCGCCATCCGGCTTCGTCCTTCACTGCCCAAGGGAGAAGTGCAGTCTAGACGTAAGTCGTGTTTTCAATGTGGGTTCGGCGAATGAGCTGCGGAGGGGTGGTTGGCACATCAGAAATGGCTGCCTATGCTGTAGCAGGATAATGTTTCGTTCGCTTTCGTGGCCTCGGTGGGACAGGGATCGCGATACGACTTCAATGAAGGCGACTTCGTGATTCGACTCGGCCTCTGCTGTATCTTTCGGGACCAACCCATCAAGTTCTCGACGACGACCGCCGCTTCGATTGGTAAAATGGACAGGCCCGGGGCTCTGGCGAAGTTGGCCGGGCTCTGCCTCTCTAACGCGGAATCGTTATTGCGCGCCCTGCAGTTTTGCGCAGAGACCGGCATCGGGTGCTTTCGCGTCAACAGCCAGATCCTCCCTCTGAAAACGCATCCGACTTATGGCTACCAGATTGAGGAACTTCCCCGTGCGGAAGAAATCGTTCGCGGGTTTCAGGCGTGCGGAGAATTTGTCCGGCAGCATGGGCTGAGGACCTGTTTCCATCCGGACCAGTTCGTGGTGCTCAATTCACAACGGCCCGACGTGGTTGAGGCCTCTCTCCAGGAGCTTGAGTACCAGGCGATGGTCGCGGAGTGGGTTGCTGCGGATGTCGTCAATATCCACGGCGGTGGTGCTTTCGGCGATAAGTCCAGAGCGATGGCCGATTTTGTACGGAACTTCGATCGTCTGTCATTAAGGGCCAGAAAACGACTCACACTGGAGAATGACGATCGCACCTATACGCCGCAGGACCTGCTTCCCGTTTGCAGGGCGACCGGCATCCCACTGGTCTATGACGTGCATCATCACCGTTGCAATCCGGACGGTCTGACGGTGGAAGAAGCGACCCGTCAGGCGCTCGCGACGTGGGACCGCGAACCCATGTTTCACCTCTCAAGCCCCCTGGAAGGCTGGGAGGGTCCCAAGCCCGAGCGTCACCACGACTTCATCGACGTGAAAGATTTCCCCGACTGCTGGAGAGATCAGCGAATCACGGTGGAAGTGGAAGCCAAGGCGAAGGAACCGGCTGTCGTGCAACTGGCCTTGGACTTGCGCAGGTTGGGGGTTGGGGTGGGGATCCCGGTTCCCGGCGCGTGAGCGCCTCACTGGCCGTTGATAAACGATCGGAATTGCTGGGTTCCGTTCTGCCCGCGAAATTCCCCGCGCGAGTGACGAAGCCAACTCGTCCGCACGTGGACTGTTCCAGGGGCTGGATGCGGGCGGGCTTGCAGGGAACAAAAAATAACCCCCCGCGATCGAGATCGCAGGGGGCTCGTGCATTATCGGCATTCAGAACCGCAGGGTGCAATGGAATGCGCGCCCACGGCTCGCTGAACTAGTTGCGTCGAAGTCCGCGAATCTTACTGTCCGCACGGAACAGGTTGGGGACGGGGTGATTGGCCTCGTGACGCAGCGTTCCCCGGTAGTGCGACCCCGACGGCGAAACAGGAGTACCGATCACCGTTGAGTTTGGAACAGTCTGCACCGGGGACACAATGGGGCCGGGAACAACATTCGACGGCGCCACCGGCGTTGTCACAGGTTGCGGGGCCTGTGAGGTTACTGGAGTTCCTGCGGGAATCGCTGATGGCACGACAGACTGGATATGAGTCTGAGCCTGTACGGGAACGGAGTGAATATGTTGAGTCTGCTGCACGGTCCGAACCGGTCCTCGATAGACACGGCGGTAATCGCCCGCTCGAACAGAAACTAATGGGAAGAGAGAGGTTGCCAGAGCCACAGCGGCGGCAATACGGATCGTTCTGCTAAATTTGATTGCTCTCATTGTAGTAATACCTTCCGTCTGGCTATAGTGGGGATCTTCTCCTTGTGACCGCGATACGACACAAGTCTGACTCGGATGCGAGGAACTAGTTTCGCAGGTACCGTGCCACACCCACGGAAGTGGAGAACGGAAGCCGCGCCCGACTCCCAAGCTGCTGGCAGAAAAAGAGTTGCAGCGCTACAGAATTGTCGTCTCTGCCGGTGTGCCGCTTTTGCACACTGTCAACGGGAATTGACGGCAGCTATTGCCGATCCCACCAAAAACCGTTGCTCTGCGGGACGGAATGTAGGTGTCAACTCCAGGTGACACTGTCGCGAGCTGTTGGCGCGG
>NZ_DASWWZ010000406.1:0-6018 GCF_036405755.1 Schlesneria sp. | reverse complement strand
CATCAATCGGTCAAATCATGTTCCTGACAAAAATTAACCCATACCACCAAGTGTCAGTCCTCCATCGACTTTCAACACCTGGCCTGTGATGTAGCTGGATTCTTCGCTCGCCAGAAACAACACCGCGTTGGCAATATCTTCTGGCTTCCCCAATCGCTTGACGGGAATGGAGTTCTTTACTTTGTCTCCTGCAGCATTCACAACCGCGACTGTCATGTCCGTCTCGATGAATCCGGGAGCAACACAGTTCACTGTGATGCCCCGCTTGGCGTACTCGGTGGCGAGACAACGGGAAAATCCTTCGATCCCCGCCTTGCTCGCCGCATAGTTGGCCTGGCCGGGATTGGAAAAGTCAGCGGCGACGCTCGACATATTCACAATTCGACCAAACCTGTTACTCATCATCGGACGTATTGCTGCCTGACAAAAATTAAAGACACTCGACAGATTCGTATTGATGACTTCATGCCATTCTTCGGGAGACATCGCGAGCACCAGTTTGTCGCGAATAATGCCCGCATTGTTGACGAGGATGTCCAGTCGCCCCCATTTTGACACCACATTCTCAATGGCGGCGTCCGCTTCGGATTTTTGCGAGACATCAGCCTTAATCGCGTACACTTCATGACCTTGCGACGTCAGCTCGGTCACGATCTGGTCAGCGGCCTCCTGGTTGGACTGATAGACGAAAGCCACTTTCGCGCCGGCTTTGGCGAGTGCGAAGACGATTGCTTTTCCGATCCCGCGACTTCCACCAGTAACGAGTGCGACACGTTCAGAGACATTCATCGTAGTAGATCCTCAAAAATCGCCGTATCTTGCCGACCAGCGTCAGATACGTCTCAGTTCCATTGCGAATTTATCCGGCGCCGCGAAAACGCGTCAGGCTTGCGGGGGTGTCCAGATCTGTTGAAATATGTCCCGGTAAGTTTGAATTCGAAGCGCATCAGAGTCTGCCAGTGATGGATTTTGATCACGCAGATTAAATGCTTCGAGGGTGAGCTTCGCGGAGACCGCCGAATCACCGTTCACCGTTCCGGACCCGTTAAACTCCCAGGTTGTGCCTGCCTGCTTGCGGACCGCCATCTTCACGATCAACGTGTTCCCCGGGGTCACAAAGTTATTGTAACGGATGGCACGCACTTCCTTCAGCATGACGGTGCTGTAAGCAAAATTGTCCGCGTGCCTCATCAGCCAGCCGCCAGCCTGAATCAGCGTCTCCAGCATCAGCACGCCTGGCATGACGGGAAACCCTGGAAAGTGATCCGCCAGGTATTCCTCGGCCAAGGACAGGTTCTTGAGTGCCGTGATGGACTTCTGCGGTTCCAACTCCGTAATGCGGTCAATCAGCAAAAATCGCATTCAACTACGTCCATTTCCGCACCGCTGCACTGATCGTGAACTCAGGCAACGCGTGCTACTGCAGGTCGGGTTTGCAAGAATCCTACTCACACACGAGCGACCATAAATAGTTCATTCTATAGTGTGTCGAGAATACCACACAACCCCGGAACTCTCTTCACGCTGCTCGTGGGTGTAAGCCTTTTTGGAATAATCGGTTATGAGTGACGAAGCTGGTCGATCCGCGGGAAAATCCCCCTCGTTCACCCCCCAACAAAGTGATGCCATTCACCGCCGCGGGGTTTCCATTGCCCTTTCCGCGGGGGCCGGATGCGGTAAGACATTCGTGCTGACACAGCGTTTTCTGGCAGGGCTGCAGCCTGCGGGGACCAGTGCCGAATCGCCCATCGATCTGCATCAACTGGTGGCCATCACCTTCACCGATCGCGCCGCTCGCGAAATGCGAAACCGGATTCGTGCGGCCTGTCATCACCAATTGCAAACCTGCACGGCCGATCACGTTGACCATTGGCTGGAAATTTTGCGAGGGCTGGACGGGGCACGCATCAGCACGATTCACTCGTTCTGCACCAGTCTCTTGCGGTCGCAAGCCGTCGAAGCGGGACTCGATCCGCAGTTCACTGTCCTCGAACCGGCCCTGGCCGACACGCTGCTGAGACGCGTCGCCCGGGATACCCTCCACCGACTGCTGGAGCAGGGGGACGAGGATGCCGTTGCGTTCACCGTTCAGTTCGGTCTCGAACGGGTTCGAGAGCATCTGCGAGCTTTCACCCTGCAGCGTTTTCAGATGGACTTTGCGGCTTTCGGCGATGTCACGCCCGTTTCACTGGCGGCCCAGTGGTTGCAGAAGTGGCACACAGAATTCGTGCCGCGTCTTGTTAAAGAGTTCCGAACGGCTCCTCTCGTGCAGACGGTGCTTGGGGCGATATCGGGGTCTCCTTCGAAGCACCCCACGATGATTGAACGGATCAACTATCTCTGGACCGTCCTGCAACCTGACACCCCCTGGGCCAATATCGAAGAAACACTTGATCAGATTCGAGTCAATTGCCGCGTCCAGGGAGGGGGCGGAAAAAAGGACTGGGTCTCCGACGAGCGGCAGGAAGAGGCCAAGTTGGCATTGAAAGAGATGCGAGAGGCCGCCGTTGATTTGCTGGATGAGCTTAAGTTTGACCCGCAGCACGTCGCCATCTCTGCAGAACTGGCCTGCCGTGCCGTCCGTCTGACCCAACTGACCGCCGCCGAATATGCCGCTGCCAAACGGGCTCAGGGTGTGCTCGACTTCGACGACCTGCTGCTGCATGCACGGGATCTGCTTCGGGATCACGAAGCTGTGCGCCAGCGAGTTGCTTCCAGCATTCGGCTGTTGATGGTCGATGAGTTTCAAGACACCGATCCCGTTCAGGCAGACGTCGTTCGCAGCCTGTGCGGTGCCGCGTTGACCGCCGGTAAGCTGTTCATGGTCGGTGACCGGAAGCAGTCGATCTATCGCTTCCGCCGAGCCGACCCGACCGTCTTCACGTCGATGAGTGCCGAGCTCCCCCCGCACGGGCGGTTGCCCCTCAATGTGAACTTTCGCAGTCAGCCTGCGGTGCTGAATTTCGTGAATCACCTCTTTTCTGCGGCACTGGAGGAGTACGAGCCGCTCGACCCGTTCCAGAAGGTCCAGCATTCGCCGACACCAGCAGTCGAGTTTCTCTTCGCCTGGTACGATGTCGTCGAGGCCCGTCAGGAGGACGAGGAAACGGGTGCCAGCGAAGCGTTGTCGGCAGAGGAGGACGAGGAGACTCGCGCCAACGCGCCCCAGTTGCGAAGACGGGAAGCAGACTGGATCGCGCGGCGAATCTTTGCATTGCTGGACGACCCCACGCCGCGGATTCGAAGTCATGCCAGGGACGCACAGGGGAATCCGATTCTGCGCCGGACTGAACCGGGTGATATCGTCATCCTGTTTCGCGCCCTGTCGAACGTTCAGGACTACGAAGCGGCTCTCCGTCGTTATGGACTCGAATACTACCTCGTCGGCGGCAAGGCGTTTTTCGCGCAGCAGGAAGTCTTCGACCTGTTGAATCTGTGTCGTTATCTCGATGATCCTGATGATCTGATCGGGCTGGTCGGCGTGCTCCGGTCGCCGTTCTTCAATCTGAGCGACGACGCGATCCAGGCACTGGCCACCAGTTCGGACTCCGGGGCGAAAGGGGCAGAGGAGGTTGCTGCCGCCTCGCAACAGCTTGCCGCAGAGGGAGCAGGGCAGGGGCCAGGTCACGCTTCCCCATCCCGAAACAAACCTTCGCTACACCACGCACTGCAGCAGGAACCACCGGCATTTCTCCCCGACGATCAAAAGTCCCGCATTCGGTTCGCAAACGAAGTTCTGAGTAATCTTCGCAATCTGAAGGATCGAATTCCGCTTGCCGATTTGCTGAATCAGGGGGTTGAGCGGACCGGTTACGACGCGTCTCTGCTGGCCGAGTTTCTGGGGGAACGTAAACTCGCCAATCTGCGAAAGCTGATCGACATGGCGCGGCAGTTCGATCGCGGCAACGCTTACACCCTCAAGGATTTCGTCACCCGTCTGCAGACTTCGGTGCTGGAAGAATCGAGTGAGGAGTTTGCCACCACGCAGCCCGAGTCGGGAGATGTCATTCGGCTGATGTCGATCCATCAATCCAAGGGGCTGGAGTTTCCCGTGGTGATCGTGGCCGACATCGATCGGAAGGGGCCACCGCGAGGTGGCTCAGCCATCCTGCATCCCGAGCTGGGGCCACTGATCAAGCAGCCGGAACAATTCGGACGTCAGGTCGATAACCTCGGCCTGAAGATGTACAAGCTGGACGAAGATGAAGCGGATGCGGCGGAGACGATTCGCCTGTTTTATGTCGCCTGCACGCGAGCGGCCGACTACCTGATTCTGTCCGCCGGAATCGAGCCTGAGAAGCCCGCTCAATCCCCTTGGCGAATCCTGCTTGAGTCCCGGTTTGATGTCAGTACCGGCCTGCTGAAAATGGATCCCCTGCTGGGGACTTCGGAGTTTGGGACCGGAGGACGCGACACCGTTCCGGAAGTCTTCATTCATCGTGAAGCGTGTCAGGTGCCTCGCTTCCATCTGCATCACGAAAAGCACATCGCCGTCGGAGAAATTCCCGGACGTGTCCTGAACGCAGAGCCCGGCGAGTTCCCCGTCACCTCCCGCGTGTACGGACCGGATCGGAACGATCTGGCCGTTCTCAGCGTGTCACGTCTCGAGGAGATCGACGCGACGCTACGGGCACCTCACCAGACCACGCCGCATCCGGGGCAGGAAAGGGGGCAGGAACGGGAACGGGAACGGGGACAGGATGCCGAATCGTTCATGGATCCCGATCAGGCGACGGCTCTGGGAACGCTGGTTCACGCGGTGCTGGAAGTGGCCCAATTTGACGAGCCAGACGGCTGGGAAGAATTGCTCACCCAAGCCGTGCAGCGGAGCCCCGATGCGATCCCACAAAGAGTTGTTCGTCAGGCCGAGATGATGCTGACGAAATTTTTCAGTTCACCGCTGGCGCAGGAACTCGCCGGGTACAAATCGACGCAGCGTGAAGTTGAATTCTTCCTCCCCTGGCCGTCGAACCCGAAGGAGGGCAGGCTCAAGGGGGGCAAGCCCGAGGAGGTCTGGCCCGAGGCTGCGGAGGCGGGTACGCGACCTGTTCCGCGACCCGATCCGATGATTGCAGGGGTCATCGATCTGCTGATTCAAACCGAACAGGGCTGGCACGTCATCGACTACAAGACAGGAGAATTTCCGCTCGAGACCCCAGTCGAACAACTGCTGGCCCCGTACGAAATCCAGATGGGTCTGTACGCCTACGCCGTGCAGCAATGGTTCGGAGTACGACCGCACGAAGTGTCACTCGTCGTATTCCGACCCCAAGTTCGCCGAATCACCCTCGAATGGTCCGACACCCGCTGGGCCAAGGTCCAGCAGCGCGTCAGCAACGCGTTCAACTCCCTCAGAACAACACCCCAGAACAACCTGCCGCCCCACTTCGAGGCTCGTTAGCACAGTAGTCCATCGGCACGGTAGGCAGTATTTCATCAGCCCAGTAGAGGGTTCAGGCAATCAAGGCTGGCTCAACCCAAGTAGCCCTGTCGTTCCGCGACAGGAAAGCCAAAGTACGCCTAGAAGTAGTTTCAAAACCCGATAGGTAATTACTGTTGCATCTGGCTTTTCACGCAGAATTCAATCGGCAAGTTTTGCAGACGAGGGTTTTGAAACTGCTTCTAGCCTGGAAGACTTCACCTGCCGGACAAATGCGTTTCGTGCATGCCATCAAAAAGTCTAACAACTTGCGACGCCACTAAATGAGACCTGCCCCCGTCTCCTTTCCCCATCTATCCGGGGTTACCACCAAGTCCGTTCAAGTAGCATCATTTTGCTGTCTGGGTCGACCCACAGATTCGATGAGTAGCCTTGCCCAAAACTTTCAGGGAAAACATAAAGAGTCTTAGCATTCTTTAAAGGAAACCATGAAGGTTTCGGCGTCAGATTATTCGCACGCGACTCTGATTCCTTGTCAAGCGAGCTTTGAATCAAACCAAATGTATTTACGACTAGTTCTAGGTCTGTATCAGACTCATAAGACATTAGGGCAAGGTAAATAGGGTCGTGCCCAGGAT
>NZ_DASWWZ010000405.1:0-10215 GCF_036405755.1 Schlesneria sp. | reverse complement strand
AGGCTTTCGCCCCCGCTTGTCGGAATTCAGTTCCAGTACACTCATGTCTGGATGAGACTTTTCGTCACCGCAGCTCTTGAGGCTGCATGCGGCAGATCAGGGCGATCTTAGAACTCGCCAACAACTTCACCGCAGTTGCGAGTAGACAGAGCACCCAGCGTCACGGCAGAGATGTTCTCGCTCAGGAATCGGACCGAACCGTCGCACATGAGTACTTGGCTGCCACCGATGTGGAACGAGTAGATTTCGCTGTCGTTGGTTCGATTCATCGCATAGGGGGTAGCGGCTGTGGTGAGGTTGCATGGGCCGCTTGGCACAGTACAGCTAGCCTTTCCAGTGATCGTTCCGTCGATGGTGGCACCGTCCAGGCTGTAACCACCCTGAATGTCCGCCCAGCCCCATCCGTCCTTGACGGTAGGGATGCCACCGTTCGTGGTGGCTCGACCTGCACGATAAAGTTGGGGACGGCCAGCGTCTTCCACCGCCATCAGCGTGTTTGACATTCCGTCGGTGATGTCAGAAATGCGGGTTGAAGCAAACTTTTTCAGTCCACCGTCCCACTCGTACTTGGTGGGTGAGGGAGGATTGCTGGAATTGATTGTCGCCGTGTTGGTAGCCATTCCCACTGGTGGAGTTGGCAAGCCATGGCTCAGAAAGAATGCTGGGCGGACCGAGTTCATTGAGCCGTAGTCACAAGCACCGTATCCGGCAGCGGGCCAAGGATAGTTGACGTTCATGATGTCAGGTGTGGGAATTGATCGTCCCGACGGGGCAGATGGGCAGACGAAAACGCTTAACTTGGCGCTCGTCGCGGGGATGTTAGCTGGATTGTCCCAGCTCACATTGAAATTGTAAATGTTATACAGAGGGGTCTGATCGAAGAATGGAAGACACATTGTCGTCCAGCTTGTCTGAAAGATGACGGGGCCAGGAGGGCCTGCAAGGTCAATTCGTGCTGGAGGGAATACACCGTGAGTGCTTTCATAGTTAAACAGTGCTAGTCCCATTTGCTTCATATTGTTCTTGCACTGAGTGCGGCGAGCTGCTTCGCGAGCTTGCTGGACGGCGGGCAAAAGCAATGCAATCAAGACTGCGATAATGGCAATCACTACGAGAAGTTCGATCAGCGTGAAACCTCGCGAACGAATCTTAGTTACTGGACGGGACATTCAATTTCCTCAATAACGATTAACGGTGAATTGTGTAAATTCGGAAGATAATACGGGGACTAGTGCAGTTCATCCAAACTCGACGAACTGGGGCAAGTACTTTAGGGGCCTCGTGATCTGTTGGGCCGCAGACTTACCGCCTGAATTCTCTTGTTCGGAAAGATTTGGTGTCGGAGCGTCAGTTATCGCCCGGAAACCATTCGGGGGGGAGTAGCGGTGATTTCGAACGGTTCAAGCACATTCTTGGTTGGCTCGACTTCCACGACCAGGTCGGATTTTTTCGGATCCTGGTACTTCTTCGGCAGCAGCTCTGGTCCGTAGTCGGGCTCGCGAAGATTTGGATTGAGCGGCTTGGCCCAAGAGATCGTCACCGTGTACTCACCTGGCTCTGCTCCGTCGAACTGTCGTTGTGTCGTCAGGCGGAAAGCTCCATCTGGGCCAACGACCGCGGAAGCGGGTTGTGCGTCACTATCCTTGGGAACGAACAGGACGTTTGCGAACTCGGCGGGTTCGCCGTTCACGAAGACACTTCCCTCAACGGGGTAAATGCCTTCGCTGACGCCTGTCGAGCTGAAACATCCGAGATTCGCGACGCAGATTCCAGCCACGATGCTGGCGGAAATCAGTCTTTGCAAGCGTGGAAACATCGTCTCTGAACAAGCTCCTCAAATAAACCTTGATCGATCTGGAGGTCCGGCGAATCATCACACTCGCCGGGGGCTGCCATTGAGCCGGGAATACTAGGATCGGTTTGTTAAGAAGTTGTTAAGAAACTGTGAAATTGCGGATAAGCCGCGAAGAGAGCCATCGAACTCCGTGTTGGCGAGAGCCGATCGGGCGAGCCTGCGACGGTGATCAAGCCTTCATTGCTTGAGGGCTGGCGCAACGCTTGGGTCTCGCGGGCATGGGAAGGAAGTTTGACGAAACTGACACGGGGCGGAGGTCGTCAATGAATGAGCCCCCTTCCGGTCACTTCCGGCAGGGGGCTCAGGTTACAGATTTCGGTGCTTGCGAGTGAGATTGCTTTGCGCGTCATCAGGATATTGGGATTGATGGTCGCGCAAATTCGTCAGAATAGCAGGGATTCAGTCCAGTTTCGTCGCAAACACGTAGAATTCGGTTGGTTCGTCTTTCTTGAAATCATTGTCGCTGGCAATGACGACAACGCGTCTGCCATCAGGCAGCACTGGTCCCAGTGCAATTCCTTCGATTTTTTCGGGGAATTGGTCTCCAGCCAGTCCCAGTTCGGGTGCCAGCAGGTCGAGGAACAGTCGTTTGGCAACCGGTTGTACGCCCGCTGGAATTCCGGTTGAGGGGAGTTTTTCGAGTGAGCTGATGTCGGTCGCGTGAGTCAGGTCAATGTCATAAACACGCTTTGCTTTCGCCTCGGATCCAGGCTTTCCATCTCGTTCGATGACCAGCAGGCGGTTTGGCGACACCCACTCAATTTCACTGCAACCGTGTGATTTGTCTTCGAGTTGGTACAGGAACTCGCGGGATTTGCTGGTGACAAGGTCGTGTTCCCAAATCCGGACGTTCGTTCCCACACGCTTGTTCTGTGCATTGAGCCCACCGTCCTGAATGAGCGGGCTTTGGAGAATGGCGAACAACTTTCGATCGTCACCGCTGAGGGCAAGGCCTTCCCACCCTCGGTTGGCCTGGCGGCCTGACAAATTTCGAGGAGGGAGTTCTTGTTCGGGCGAACCGCTGGGGAATTGGATCTCGTATTTTTTCGGTGTCGGCAGCACCTGGATCAGTTTGCCCGAGCCGTCGAAGTGGCGAACTGACGGACCGTACTCGTCCGCAATGAAGTAGCTCCCTGACTTTGTGGCCCGGATTCCTTCGGGGTCCATGCGCAGGCTGTTTGAGGGTTGAGACGGGTTGAATTGAGTTGATCGGCCGACGTAGTTCACACCCTTGTCGTTGGTGAGGAAATGTGTTCCCACCAGCCGAACTTTCACCGGTTCACTGGCAGCAGGGTCTACGGGAATTTCGACAACCTGGAAGCGGCAGCGGTAAGACGTGGCGCCGTCACCAGGTCCCCGGTCAGGGATCATCACATAGCGATCGCCAGTTCCCAGCCAGGCAATTCCCGAACCGAGTCCACCGAGTTGATTCTGGGGTGTTCCGTCCTCCTGCAAGGCCGTTTCCCCTGAGAGATCCGTCGCGGTGGGGGAGAGGCTGGCCCGACCAACAAGAGAAATCGATTGGGCCTGGCAATGCGTGCCAGCAATGAGGTTCGCCATCAGACTGGCGATCAGTCCCCAGCAGTAGCGTTGATTCAACATCGTAAATTTCCATCAAGAAAGCAGAAGGCAAGGCTCCTGTCAGACAAGTCCGTCTGACCGAGTCGAAAACGGGGCAGATGATTGTCACAGACTAACTGATTGACAAGTGTCAGGAAGCGACCGCAGTCAAGAAACCGATGGTCACAGGAAGAAGCGGTCGCCCAAAGTGAGACATCTAAACGATTTACTCCGATTCGCTGTCATTGATTATTCCCGAATTAAAGAAACCACCAATGCGCAAGGAGAGGCCGCGGTAGGTCGCGATTGACTCATCGAATTGCCCAGACGGATTGACTCAAGTACGTCATTGAATGCGTCATCTCCATCGTGAGGAATTTAGCGGCGTGTACATAATGGTAAGAAACAACCGTTTACATGTGAGCGTGGTAAGATGACTCATCCATACTATCGGTTTGTCTCTTTTAATGATCTGGACAGATGGTGACTGTAGAGGACTTCATGAGCTCAGATTCATGTTACCAACCCAGGCTTCAGAAGTGATTGATAAGATTAGTGTGCGCTGGCGTAATACGCGTTTGGTAGTCCAGCGTAAGTGATCGTTCCGCCTTCGGGTCCCGCCAGCGGGCCGACATCAATTTGCCAGTCGGAATGGGAGATGACTTCGAGGTTGTGCTCGATCACCAGGACGGAATGTCCTTCGGACACGAGCCTTCTGAGAACGTGGAGCAGTTGCTGGATATCGGCGGCGTGGAGTCCCGACGTGGGCTCATCCAGGACGAAAAGAGTGTGGCCGCTCATCGCATTGGATTTCGCCAGTTCCGTTCCGAGTTTGACCCGCTGTGCTTCTCCGCCCGACAGTGTTGCCGCTGACTGTCCAAGTTTGAGATACCCGAGGCCAAGTTCATTGAACACCGTCAGGGACTGTGCCAGTCGGGGAAAGTTTTCGAAGAATTTCGCGGCTTCATCGAGGCTCATTTCCAGCACGTCAGCGACAGATCGTCCTCGGTAATGGATCGATAACGATGCTGGTGAAAATCGTCGACCATGACATTCGGGGCAGCGAACCCTCCAGTCCGAGAACTGCTTTTCATCAATGGGAGTCTCGCCTCGTCCATGGCAGACGCGACAGCGGGCTGCCGGCACTGTCAGACTGAAGTTTCGCGAAGTGAATCCCAGTCGCCTCGATTCTTTCGTCCTCGCGAAGACCCAGCGAACTTCGTCCCACAATCCGGAATAGGTGGCGGGTGTTGATCGGGAGGATCGACCAAGAGGCGACTGATCGATGCGAACCAGCCGCGTGAGTTGATCGACACCCTCCAGCTTGCGATAGGGGCCAGCCGTGATGTTACGCTCACCGAGTGATTGGCGGATTGCAGGAACCAGGGTCTGCATTATGAGAGACGACTTGCCTGAACCACTGACGCCTGTAACGCTGACGATTTTTGTTAAAGGAATTTCGACGGTGACGTCTTTCAGGTTATGCAGCGATGCCCCTTCGAGCCGGATGAGTGGCGTGAATGCATCCTTTGCCTCATTCTCTGGGCCGGACTTGGACTTCTGACGTGTTGATTTTGCGGAAATTTCTGTTCGTGCACGCAGAAATTGGCCGGTGATTGATCCAGGGATCCGGAGTATGTCGTCGGGACTTCCTGCGGCGAGAAGTTGTCCTCCCAGTGATCCCGCACCCGGTCCCAGATCGATTACATAGTCCGCGGTGCGAACGACTTCCAGGTCGTGTTCAACCAGCACGACTGTGTTGCCAGCATCGCGCAGCGTCAGTAGTGATTTCATTAACCGCTTTGTGTCGCTGCTGTGCAGGCCGGCCGTCGGTTCGTCCAGGATATAGCAGACGCCGTTCAACTCACTTCCAAGGCATGCTGCCAATCGGGTCCGTTGCAACTCACCTGCCGAAAGGGTTTCGCAACCTCGGTCGAGCGTCAGATATCCGAGCCCCACTTCGAGCAAAAATGTCAGTCTCGATTCGATTTCCGGAAGAATATGTCGGGCCGCCAGTCGCTCCGCTTCCGTGACGGTTTCAGCAGATGAGCTTTGTGTATCACTGGGAGTCTGGGCGAAACGGTGATGCCAGCTCTGGATTTGTTCCAGGGCCCGTTCTGGCACCATCGAACAGAATTGTGCGATGTTGATCCCGTCGATATGGACTGCTCGAGGAAGGGCCCCCAGACGAGTCCCCAGGCAGGCATCGCATGTGCGTCTGGCTTCGGTTTCACGTTTGGAACGGAAAGGGTGGAGTTTCCGCTTCTGTTTTGACTCGGCTCGATCGCACGATGCCGGAACGTTCTGGAGTGGAAGTTGGTTCCCCTCCGGAATTGTCGATACGTCTGAAGTCTCTGAAAGGTGGGTGAGTTCGCCAAGTCCGTGGCAGGTCGAGCAGGCGCCGGCGTGACTGTTGAAACTGAATGAGCGTGATTCAACAGGAGGAAAACTGAGATCGCATCCGGGGCAGGCAAGGTAGTTGCTATAAAGCCGGTCATGCCATTGGCCGTCGATCTCTTCCGAGATGACACATTGTCCGTGGCCCAGTTGAAGGGCAAGATCGACGGATTCTTCCAGTCGAGACTCGACACCCCGTTTCAGGATCAGACGGTCAATCACAATGTCAATATCGTGTGGTCCCGCTTTTTCCAGAGCTGGTGGAGTCGCAGCGTCGACGAGTACACCATCGACCCTGGCCCGGACGTACCCATCCTTTACGATACGCGAGAAAACGTCGGCGTGTGCTCCGGACTGATCCCGCACGATCGGAGACAGAACCATAACTTTCTGACGCTCAAGGCTCTGTGTAATTCGATTGACGATTTCGGTCCTTGATTGCGCCACGACACGTTGACCACATTGCGGACAGTGGAGCTTGCCGACGCGGGCGTAAAGAATGCGGAGATAGTCAAAAATGTCAGAGGCCGTTGCGACTGTCGAGCGTCGTCTGGCCCCCGACATCTGCTGCGATACCGATAAGACCGGAGGCAGTCCGTCGATGAGGTCGACGTCAGGTCGCTCGGTCTCCTGCAGGAGGGTGCGTGAATTTGACGAAACCGACGACAGATATCGTCGACGTCCTTCGGCGAAAATCGTGTCGAATGCAAGCGAGCTCTTTCCACTGCCGCTAACCCCGGTGATCACCGTTAATTTTCCGGTGGGAATCTCCACATTGAGGTTACGCAAATTGTGCGTCCGGGCGCCCACGATCTGGATCGTGGAATGAGGCGGGAAGGGGGAACTCTCAAGTGGGTGTAGCATGCGGGCTTCTGCAGTTCGAGGGATTCAACTCGGTAAACAGCGGCTCGGCCGTTTACTGAGAGTGCGACAGTATATCGCATCGATCGGGGGAACTTCAGTACGGTGCAGGCAATCGCTGACGGGATGCATGTTCAGTGGGTCTTTCGAAACATCGACATCCTGTGGGACGATCGTCCCTGTTTGAATGTCATATCAGTGGTAGATGATGTGAGTGGGGTCGTTCGCGTCTTGATTCACGAAAACCGACCGGCACTTCTCAAAACCGCGGCACTCGTTTGGTCGCAGGCTCCGCGATTGTTATTCTTCCTCCATCGTAGCGTGCGATGAAGCTCGGCTTTCACATCGACGGTAGAACATCTGTTTGGATGATTCTTCGCGTGTGTATTCAGGTGAGCTTCCGACGGCGGAGCCGACTGAATTTGCGAGCCGCGAGCGCAAGCGATCGGTTCTTGGTTTACGGGCAGCGGCACACAGTGGTGCTTCTCGATCCGGGGCAGTGCTTCGGATTTCCAAGAGGATTGCCATCGGGAGGCGCTCCCTGCTGCCAACGATTCACGAGCAAGGTCACGCAGGGTGATTGAGCCGTATTGCATAGCCGTTAACAGGAGCCACACAGACCGATGGCCGCAGAACAATCCGAAGAGCTTTCTAACAAAAAACAACAGATTCGCGAACAGGCCCATGCCAATCGAAACGCTCAGGAAAACAAAGATGAACTGAGCCGTGAGATTGTCGCACGGTGCATGAGTTTGCCTGAATACAAGAACGCGAAGACGGTGTTGTTCTATATCGATGTTCGCAGTGAAGTTCGCACGCGTAACGACCTCGTCAATGCACTCTCCAGCGGAAAAAAAATCGTCGTCCCCTACTGCGTTGACGGTGAACTCGAATTATTCCATCTGGAAAATTATGACGAGCTGGCGATCGGCATGTACAAGATTCTAGAGCCGAAGGAAGAGCTTCGTTCCGTTTCGTCAAAGAAAGTTGATGTCAAAGACATCGACCTGATCATCGTGCCGGGAGTGGCTTTCGATCGTCGTGGCGGGAGAACCGGTCACGGGAAAGGTTATTACGACAAGTTGCTCGAACATGCTCGTCCTGACACGCCGCTGGTCGCACTGGCATTCGAATGCCAGATGTTCGATGAAATTCCGATGCAGGAGCACGACGTGTTCATGGATAAGGTCGTGACCGAGAAGGCAAGCTACGACGGTCTTGGACGTAAGTAGAACTTTCCATCCCCTTTTCCCCAAAGAGCACCTGACGTGACCACATTGTCTGACGCGATTGTTGAAGATACCTACGCCGAGGGGTTTCGCAGCATCTATGCGGAGGTGCTCATCACCGCGCGAGACCGTACGTGGCTGGATCACGCCTGTAACGCCGCGACCGGCCATGCCTCCAGCAGTATCTTCTGTGAGTGCGAAGCAGGCATTGATCGCTACGTTGGTCCTGGGGGGGACGAATCGTTTCCTACGCCGGATGGACGTCCTGGTGCGATCGTGCAGTTTCACGTGCCCCGGTTTAAGAAAGACCGCGAGAAGCTGCTGGAAAAAGTACTTTTGCATCGGCTGAGTCAAAATGTACTGACATGCCCGACGGCTTCCTGTTTCAACCTGATCGACTCGGACCCCTACTTTAAGCTCGGGCGTAAAATTGCCTTGTTTGGTGACGGGCATCAGTTCCGTGACCACCGCTATGGTCGCAAGGTTTGGGTGCTGCCAATTATGGGGGGGGAGTTTATCATTGACCGTCGGTTCGGATTTTCCGACGGAGTGATGGGGGGAAACCTGTGGTTCTTTGCGGAATCGCTGGATGCGTCACTGGCCGCTGCAGAACTGGGTGTTGCGGCACTGGCAAAAGTTCCCGGGACAATTGCTCCGTTTCCAGGGGGGATCGCCGCGAGCGGCTCGAAGGCGGGTAGTGCTTACTCTTTTCTATTTGCCAGCACCAATCACCCGTTCTGTCCAACGCTCCGTGAGAAACTCGGGGCCCAGTCACAAGTGCCTGAAGGGGTGAACTCCATCATGGAGATCATCATCAACGGTCGCGATCTGGCCACTGTCTCCGCGGGCACGCAGGCCATCATTGCCGCAACCCGAAATAGCCCTGGACTGAAGAAAATCTCGGCAGGCAATTATGGGGGACGATTGGGGAAGAGCTTCATCTACCTTCGCCCAGAACTGCATTCCTGAGTTGCGGACGTTTCTCGCATTAAAGCGTAAACGCCACAGGCACCCGAATTGGATTCGAGTGCCTGCGGCGTTCAAGTGCTGATTTGTGGGCTTCGAGACCAGAATCATTTCATCTCGTATTCCGTTTCTTTCGCGGCATCGCCATCGAACGACTGCCGGAATGATTCGGCAGCCGCTGTGACCGTCTTCTCCGGTCCCGTCAGACGCAGGAAGTAAACGCCCTTATCGGGGATTGCGAGGACGACGCTGACAGAGCGATAGCCGGGCATGGGAGTCTTTTTGCCAGCAAAGGGGCCTCCAGAGGATTGCAGGTAGGTCCCGGTAATATCATTGACATAATACTTACCCTGCTCGCATTCTCCCTGGCTGAGCTTGATTTTGCGGCCTTCTGCTGTGAACTGATCAATCCATCGCTTGAAGTTCGCATCGATTCCCCCGCCGTCCCCTTCGAACGAGGAAATGACCAGTTCCGTGGCTGGCTTGTCACCTTCAGCGGGTGGGAGCTTGAATTGGCCGAGGCGAAGATTGTTAGAAGGCTTTTCCTGTTTCCAGTCTGCCGGGACTTTCAGCTTGATGGCTTTAATGGTCACGGATTTGGTCTCGCCCGTCTCGCTCTCTTGAGCAAATGCGGGAGCGAGTTGGTGAGAAGCAGGGAGGCCCGACACAAATCCGACAAAGAGAGCAATAGTGAAAGAAGCGTGCTGCCAGTTGGTCATTGAATATCCTTTCGCAAGAGGCCGAAGTTGTCCTGAGGTTCACCAGAGCGACAGGGGTCGCAGCCACACCAGTATGTCGTTCTGATTCTCAGCTTGCCATCCCATGGCGGGATATCGTGGGACATCTCCACTTGCCACTGAAGTGGGGCGGGAATGTCGCGAGTGACTCACTGGCCGAACAGGAAACCTCCGTTTGAGCGGTCAGCCAGCATTCTCATTCCGGGGACCTGTCGCCATCACGCGGTGTCGTTCAGCGGAGAGAGGTAACAGGTGTAAACGGAGGAGTCGCCGTGTGGCTCTCTTCATCAATTTGTGAGAGTTCCACCTGGGGTTCGAAAGGTCGGGAAAGATTCCAGGCCGTCTCATGGCCATCTGCGTAACCCGACTGATAACCGAAGTACCAGCAACTATAAAAAGCCCACAGCGAAAGTGGGGCAGCCCAAAAGATCCAGCCGTGACTCGCCATCGCCAAGTCTCCCGCGTCAGTTGATCAAGTTGGTGACTTCATTTCCCTTCAAGGTCAATTCAATCTTCCGCGTTGTCCACGTCTACCCCAACGAATGTGTGGCGTCAATACGATACTGAGCTGGCCGCGTGGTATTGTCTGAAGCGACACCAAAGAAAAGGG
>NZ_DASWWZ010000404.1:0-3431 GCF_036405755.1 Schlesneria sp. | reverse complement strand
CGGCGACGCTGGTCGCCCACCGCTCGTTGCATCCGGCACTGGTCTCATTGCTGCTCAAGGTGGCGACGAAGGTGCATCAGCAAGGGGACCTGCTCTCGAACGTGGGTGAGTTTCCATCGCCAAAGTTGACCGACCTGCCGCTGAATCCTGAAGCGGAACGGTACTTCCGATCAGGGCCACCCGTACTGCAGCGGTTCATGCCATTCTGGCTGGCGTCGATGCTGGACCGGCTGAAAATTATGATCATTCCGCTGATCATGCTGCTCATGCCGCTGATGAGGGTTGCACCGCCGCTGGTCCGCTGGCAGACACGCCGGAAGATCTATCTGTGGTATGACGAACTTCGGCGGATCGACCTGCGATCGATAGATGGAATGACGATCGAGGAAGCGGACTCGTCATTGGAGCACCTGCATCGACTGGAACAGCAGATCGCACGGATTGGGGTTCCGTTGAGTTATATGGAGGAGTACTACAACCTGCGCTTACACCTGAATCTGGTGAGATCGCGTGTCTTGTCGATTCTGAGGGGAGAAGCGGGGCATTCCCAGCCGGGAAGTCACCCCGGTTTTCGGACGGAGGGGGGAGAAAGTACGCTCGCCCGATAGCAAAGGACTTTCGCGGCAGATAGGATCTTCGCCGCAATCTTGTGACTTCGGAGGAGCGGAAAATCGCTGGCTCCGGTCGATCTTCTCGCAAAGGCATAGTTTCGCATGAGTTCCAATAACGCTTCACCTCTACGGGTCGGGATCGTGGGAGCGGGTGACAACACCCGCCGCAGGCATATTCCGGGTTTGAAAGCCATTCCCGGCGTCCAGATCACAGGCGTCGTCAACAGCTCTGCGGAATCGTCAGCGCGAGTGGCCAGTGAGTTCCAGATTCCCAAGGTCTACCCCGACTGGAAGGCATTAGTGAACGATCCCGCCATCGATGCGGTTGTGATCGGGACATGGCCCAACCTGCACTGTGAGGTCACCTGCGCAGCACTGAAGGCTGGCAAGCATGTCCTTTGTGAAGCGCGGATGGCTCGCAATCTGGCGGAAGCCCGGCAAATGAAAGCCACAGCCGACGCCCATCCCGATCGCGTTGCCATGCTGGTCCCCAGTCCCATGGGATTGGTCGTTGACCGCGAGGTTCGACAGTTGCTGCACGACGGCTACATTGGCGACCTTCGAGAAGTCATGGTCTTCGGGGCCGACGACCAGTTCTACGACTACTCACAGTTTCTGCATTGGCGACAGGACCGAGACATCAGCGGGGTGAACGTGCTGACCTTGGGGATCCTTCAGGAGACGCTGCTGCGCTGGGTTCCGCAAGCGACTCGCGTCTTCGCTCAAAGTCAAACCTTTGAGCCTGTCCGCCCGAACCCTGTCGGGCCCGGAAACCGCCAGGTGACGGTTCCCGATAGCGTCCAGATTCTGACGCAGCTTCCCAATCGTGCTCGCGGCCTCTATCACTTCAGCGGCGTCGATGTTCACGGGATGGGAAAACAGATTCATCTCTATGGAACTGCCGGGACGATCAAGGTCGTTTTCGGTGAAAAGGAAACTCTCTACGCGGGTCGCGTCGGACAAGAGGGACTGCGTGAAATTACGATCCCCGCCGAACGGCTGGGAGAATGGCGCGTCGAAGCGGAATTCATCGGAGCGATTCAGGGTAGCGAAGCCGTTCAACGGACGACCTTCGCCGATGGTCTGAAGTACATGGAATTTTCAGAAGCGGTGGACCGCAGCGCGACGACTTCGACTCCCGTCGATCTACCGTTGGAGTGACGGCTGCGTGCCGTGACCGTTGCGTGCCCCAGAGCGACATCTGGTCGAGCAGGTTTCGTTGCGACCGCTGCGCGGGGTTCCTGCTGCGCGGGCAGAGGTGTTCTTCCCTGGCCTGTCCACAGCCTGCTGTTGCGTTCAGGGATTTGTCGCGGGGGTATCATTGCGGGCTGCCTGCGTGACAAATGGAACTCCGTTTGTTTTCATGATGAACCTCGCGGATCCATTTCTACATCCCTGGCATCGGAGAACATCGTGTACGAACCGCAATCTCGAAGAGACTTTCTGGCGGCTTCCGTTGCTGCGACCGCGGCGATAGGTTCATTCTCGACTGCTCTTCAGAATCTTTCTTCCGCTCAGGATAAGTCCATGCCCGATCAGCTTCCCGTCATCGATACTCATCAGCACCTGTGGGATCTCAGCAAGTTCACGCTGCCGTGGCATCAGGGAGGAGAGACGGGGCCCATCGAGCGCAGTTTTCTGATGTCGGATTATCTGGAAGCAACCAAAGGGCTGAATGTCGTCAAGACCGTCTACATGGAGGTTGATGTCAAAGTCGACCAGCAGGACGCCGAGGCGGACTATGTCACGCACCTGTGTCAGCAGAACGACAATCCCATGGCGGCGGCCGTGATCTCGGGACGACCGGGAAGTCCGGGCTTTGAAAAGTACGTGTCCCGCTTTGCGGATAACAAGTACATCAAAGGGATTCGCCAGGTGCTGCACGGTGATTCGACACCTCCGGGATACTGCCTGACGCCCGAATTCGTCAAAAGTATTCAGTTACTGGGCGACATGGGCAAAAGCTTTGACCTGTGTGTTCGCGCGGGAGAGGTCGTCGACGCGGCAAAGCTTGTTCGTCAATGTCCGAAGACCCGTTTCATCCTCGATCATTGCGGGAACATGAGCGTTACGTCGACCGACGCGGCTCTGCGAGCGAAATGGGAACGCGGGATGAAGGAACTGGCTCAGCTGCCGAACGTGATCTGCAAGGTTTCCGGGATTATCGTGACGGCCAATAAGGACTGGAAACCCGATGATCTGGCGCAGAACGTCAATGACACGCTCGACGCCTTTGGCGAAGATCGGGTGATTTTTGCAGGTGACTGGCCGGTCTGCACCTTGCGAGCCTCATTCGCTCAGTGGCTTAATGCTCTCAAGCAGATCGTTAAAGACCGACCTCTTGCCTTCCAGAAGAAGCTGTTCCACGATAACGCGGCCAAATTCTACGGCATCTGACAGCGGCCGACAGATTTCACTGCTTTTCCGCTTCGAATCTGTTGTGCGAGTCCGTCCTCTCTCCGTTCGCAGGTGATACGGAGTGCGTGAGTTATCGATGAAGTCGATTCGGGAACAGAAATTTCCCGAATCGACCTCAATTTCTATCAGTGTCTCAGCAATCGCAGTTCACCGCCTGGCTGAGGCAAACTCAGATCAGGCCATCCGCCTGGAGCATGCTCAGCATCCGATCGAATGCAGCGACGGTCTCCGCCAGATCGTCTTCCGTGTGGGCTGACGAAGTCATGCCGCTCCAGCCGAACCAGTCAACACCACACGTCAGCAGAGCCGATCGGAAGGCGAATTTCAGAGCGGCCGGTTGTTCCCGGTCGAGCTTCCGATAGTCTCCGTCGCATGGAATGAAGTCTGCGCTGACCGGATTGT
>NZ_DASWWZ010000403.1:0-3896 GCF_036405755.1 Schlesneria sp. | reverse complement strand
ATCGAGCTGTCCTTCAAGGAATTGTCCCAGGATCTCGGACGTCACTGCGCGGAAGTCATTTGCTCCGATGACCGGAAGTTCATAAACAAGTTCTGAGTCACGCAGCGACTGAGCGACCGCGTCGACGTATTGACTCGCCTCTTCTGACTGAAGCGACGGGGTATACCAGTTGGGTGCCAGTTCCAGTTGGGACTCACGACAGGGGCTTTTGGGCAAATTCGCAAACGCTTCCTCGAAGAGGGGCGACGAATTTAAGCTTTCGATGAACTGGAGAGCCGCGGATTCCTGCGCTCGATCAGGGGGAAGAACTACTCCGGCGATGAGTCCCGAGAATCCGCACAGAGCCGGGGCGTGGACGGACCCTGTTGGAATCGCGTCCCACTTCTTCGAGTTGCGGTTGTAGACACGTCTCGATCCCGGCAGGCGACAGATTCCGATCTCAATTCCTTCAGCTCGAAGCACTGAGGTCTCTTCTGGGGAGGCTGCCTCCGCAGACGAATTCGACGGCTCAAATGTCAGTCCGATTGCGGCTTTTCCGGCCAGAATCTGATTGCGGCAGTCGGCGGGGGAATAAGACGCCACTTCCCGGGGAAGTTTGTTCCAGACTCTGCCCGCGACTTCCAGTGCTTCGATGAAACCGGGGGAATTCAGGGTCGGTTTGGCGGTATCGATATCGAACCAGACCGAATAGTTTTCCGGGTGTTTGCAGTAGGCGAGAGCGCGTGCAAAGAATGTGGTGGCTCGAGAATCCACGCTGAGCGGCTCGACTGCCACCAACCCATTGGCCCACTGATCGAGCGTGTCGATCAATTGGGCGTACTGGTCCCACGTCTCCGGGGCCTTAAGTCCTGCCGTCCTCAAAAGATCGGCGCGGTAATAGACCACAAGCAACGGGGCAGAGACTGGAATCGCAATGACCTCCCGTTCTCGAGACAGGGTACGCTCCCTTAACCCTTTAAAAATATCCCGGGTATCGATTGTCGTCAGTCGCGAAAGGTGGCGATCGGCCAGATTGAACTGGCGAAAGGGGACCAGAACCAGGCGACCGCCCGATTCTGGAGAAAGGTCGGACAGATTGGGGAACCCCTCGGCTTCGTCGTATTCAGAAATGCGAGTCGTTGCTCCGGTTTGGGACGACCATTCCTGAAGCATCACCTCCCATCGGCCGGGGAGATTGAGGGACTGCGGGGTGACGATTTCCAGTTCCTGCCCGCGCAGTTGTTGTGAGACATTTGAGGTCGGCGGGGGATCTGACGGGCAACCTGCCGTCATCGCGAGGAAAAATGGGGTCAAGATTCCCCGGAAAACACGTTTAACAGAATGCCGATCAAAGTTTGTCCTCATCAGTTCACAAATCCCTGTTTTTCGTCCTGTGTCGGAATGGAGTGCGTCCCTTTGTCGGGGCGGTTCCGCCGCGAGAGTTCGATCAAGCGGCGATTCGTCTGTCCGACGGCTGTCTACGTCTACGCCCGACCCTGCCTGTCTGTGTGATTTCTGTGATGAAATCGAAGGTAGAACCGGATTAATTGTTAGACTGGCGCAAAGAATCATCCGTTGCCTGTATTGCAACCGTTTTTGCGAAACGACGCAATCCTCGGCTGCCGACAGTGAAGATTGAGACCGCGCAGGATCAAGATACGTTCATGCCAGTGCTGTATGTGCTGGTTATGTCAGGTTGCGCGATTTCGTCGGAGAGGAAATAGATCTGAGGGTAGGTGAACATAAACTTCTTGACTCGTGCCAGGCGCCCCTTAGACTGAATATAAGTGTGCGCAAAGCGTAGTCACTTCGTTTCTCCGTCCGGCCATTGTCCATTCGTTGTCTGTTTCGCATTGCACGGTTCTCGCCAAAGGGAAGACCATGGCCTCTGCTGCCAATAAACCAGGTCCCGTACACTACTTTCTGGTTGCGTTTGTCGTGTCCTCTGTCGTTCTGGGGATCACCACATACATGTTCCACCGGGATGCATCTGACAAGTATGCAGAGGTGGCGAAGCTGAACGATGAAAATCAGAAGCTGAACCGGGCACAGAAGACGCGGGACGATGAGGTACTGGCACTCAAGAACAAGATTGGGATCAAGCTCGATCAGGTCGAAGACCCCAATAACCCAGAAAACAAAGCGACCGTCATCAAGGGCCTGGACTCGGAACTGCAGGTGAATGGGCTGGATGCTCAGGGACCCACTGTTGTTGAAACCTTGCGTAAGATGCGTGACGCATTGAATGCGACGACGGCTGATCGTGATTCGAAAGTCGCCAAGATCAACGCACTGGAAAAAGAAATCCTGGCACTCAAGGGTCAGTATCAAGGGCAGGTCGATAACTACGGGCAGCAAACCAAAGATGCCGAGCGAGACAAACTGGCTGTGATCAGCGACCGCGATGAGCGGGTGATCGCCAAGGATCGGGAAATCGCCGCCATCAAGGCAAACCTGAATGCGACCAGCGTCGAATTGACTCAGGAGAAAGAGTCGCGTGAGAAAGAACGCAAAGAGCTGAACGACTTGATTGCCAGTCTGGGTGCACGAATCGATTTCTTCAAGGAAAAGATCGACGAACTTGAGAAGCTGAGTTTTGAAGATGTTGACGGAATGATCCGTCGGGTCGAGCACGATACGGGGACTGTCTGGATCAACGTCGGGGAAGCTGACAACCTGAAACCCCGGATGACATTCAGTGTCTACTCAAAGGATAACCTGGGTGTCGGACGTGGCGCTGAAGATATCAAGGGCAAAATTGAAGTGACGCGACTGCTTGGCCCCCACATGGCCGAGGCCAAGGTCATTGATGAGGATCTCTACCGGCCGATGGTCGCTGGCGATCTGATCTACACCCCCATCTGGAGTCCCGGGCTTGTCGAAAAGATCTCTCTGATCGGTACGTTCGATCTGGACGGAGATGGTCGCAGTGACCGGGAAGAACTTCATCGCATGATGGCTTCCGCAGGCTGCATTATTGATAACGAAATTGATGACGACGGGAACCGGATTCCAGAGGACGGCAAGATCACCGTTCATACCCGCTTCCTGGTCAAGGGGGACATCCTCGAACTACCCAATGCTGTCGGTGCCGCAGAAGAAGCGAAAGCGACCAGACTGCAGAATCACTTGAAAGACATGGTTCAGGAAGCGCGTGCTAACGGTGTCCGCGTGATCAAGATGAATGACTTCCTGGCCTACATCGGGTACCACTCCAAGCGGCGAACGTTCCTTCCAGGTCAACCAGGCAACAAGTGGAACCTGAAGGCAGGATCGGCCAGCGAATCGACCAAAGATGTCACCGGAGATCGTACCTCGAGCGGAAACGTCTCTGGCTCATACTCAAAGCTTCGCCAAGCTCCTCAGCAGCAATCCGACGGGAACACCAGCAAAGTGTTTGGCGGATCAGGGCGATAGAGAGTTCAGTTGCTCATTCGCGTATGATCCGTTCATGGACGCTCAACTTGTCTTTCTCTGTAGTGCCGCGCTCGTTGCCGGAGCCATCAATTCGGTAGCGGGAGGCGGCACTTTGCTTACTTTTCCCGCTCTCACCTGGATTCTCGGGCCTTCCGCAGCCAGCGCCGTGATTGCGAGTGCCACCAGCACTGTTGCACTGTTCCCAGGTTCGCTTGCCGCGACCTGGGGATATCGTCGCGAAATCGTCAGCCAGCGCCGCTGGATCATGCCTTTGATGGTTCCTTCGCTGGTGGGAGGATCGCTCGGCACGTGGCTGGTGGTGAGCCAGAAAGATGCCATCTTTCAGGAAATGGTCCCCTGGTTGATTCTGCTGGCCTCGGCGTTGTTCCTGCTTCAGCCCACAATCAGCCGCTGGACGGGGATCGGTGGTCATCACGTGATGCCGACCACGACCACCATGGCGTGCATCATCGCCTTTCAGAGTCTGATCGCACTCTACG